>NZ_JBCGFQ010000004.1:0-190910 GCF_040984075.1 Pseudomonas sp. I2 | reverse complement strand
ATGGGGGGGCGTACCTGGGCAGCTTGTTCCGGCGCAAGGAAATGGCGATGTTTCTCACCGCCCAGTCGGAGTTTACCGAAGCCTACCGGGAGGCGCTGCCGGCGCATTTCGAGGGAGAGCAGGCGCTAGGCAATCTGCGCTATGTGTTCCTGCTGACCGCCCTCTTCCACTGCCTGCGCCCGGAAACCCTCGAGGAATACCAGGCTCGCGAGCGTATGCCGCTGCTGCGCGACAAGTACGAGTACCTGCTGAGCTTGCTGTAAAACTGTCATTTTGACATCATTCATTGACCGATGTCTGGTATGCCGGAATTATTCATACGATTTCCTGTCGAACAGATCCTACAATCTGTGAATTTGTATTAAGATTCCGCGCACTAAATCTTCCTCCTCTGGATCCATTGGGCCTACGCCCAAACCGTCCCATTTCGCACGGAAAGCCGCTTCACTTCTATGGATGACGCTTCGTCCCGCCCACGCCTGCTGGTCCTTTCCAAGGGGGCCCAAAGCATCACGACACTGCCCGCCCTGCTGCCCGATTACGCGCTGCATAACGGTGCCGTGCGCGACGTGCCGCAGACGGATTGGGTCATGGCCTGGGGACGCAAGCCGAGTGCACTCAAGGCCATCGCCGAGGCGCGCAAGGCCGGCAAGCCGGTGCTGACGCTCGAGGACGGCTTTCTCCGCTCGGTGGGGCTCGGTGCCGACGACCCGCCGTTGTCGCTGATCGTCGACGATGTGGGCGTGTACTACGATGCCAGCGCGCCCTCGCGCCTGGAGCAGTTGATCGCCACGCCGCTCACCGCGCAGGAAACCGAACGGGCCCTGGCCCTGCAGGCGCTGTGGCAGCGCCAGCGGGTTTCCAAGTACAACGATGCGCGCATCGAAACGCTGGAGTTGCCCGACGACTGTGTACTGGTGGCCGACCAGACTTGCGCCGATGCGTCCTTGCAGGGCGCCGGAGCCGATGACTTTCGCGCCATGCTCGAGGCGGCACTGGCGCGCTATCCACACAGCACGATCCTGCTCAAGGTGCATCCAGACGTGGTGGCAGGCCGTAAGGCTGGGCACTTCGACCTGGCAGCGCTGGCCGGCAATCCGCGGGTGCAGGTGCTGGCGCGCAATGTCCATCCGGCCGAACTGCTGCCACGCATGCGCGCGGTATTCGTGATGACCTCGCAACTCGGCTTCGATGCACTGCTGTGGGATGTGCCGGTGCACACCTGGGGCATGCCCTTCTACGCCGGCTGGGGACTGACCGACGACCGTCTGCCGGCACCGGCACGGCGCCAGCCGGTGAACCTGGCCCAACTGATCCACGCCAGCCTGGTGCGCTACCCGCGCTATGTGTGCCCGGAGCGCGGCGAGCCGTGCACGCCAGAAGCGCTGATCGAGTGGCTGGGCCTGCAGCGTCATCACCGCAGCGCTCTACCACAACAGGTGCAGATGCTCGGTTTCAGCCGCTGGAAGGAGCCGCTGGCAGACCTGTTCTTCAACGGCGCGGCCATTCGCTTCGTCAAGCCCGAGCAACCGCTGACCCGCGACCTGCCGGTAGTGACCTGGGGCTGCAAGCACGACGACGACCTACACGACCACCCTCACGCCATCAACCGCGTCGAAGACGGCTTCCTGCGATCGGTCGGCCTGGGCGCGGGCAAGGCCCGGCCGTTGTCGTGGGTGGTCGATGACCTGGGCATCTACTACGACGCCACGCGCCCTTCCCGCCTGGAGCGGATTCTCGCCACCCAGGCGTTCGACAGCGACCTGCTGGCGCGCGCCGCGGCCCTGCGCCTGGCCATCTGCCGCGCCGGGCTGACCAAGTACAACCTGCCCGGTGCCCATTGGCAGCGGCCGGCCGACGCGCACCAGGTGATCCTGGTGACGGGCCAGGTCGAGGGCGATGCATCGATTCGTTTCGGTGGCAACCGTATTCGCAGCAACCTGCAGTTGCTGCGTGCGGTGCGCGAGGCCAACCCGCAGGCCTGGGTGCTGTACAAGCCGCACCCGGAAGTCCTGGCCGGCACCCGCGCGCGCGGCGACGACGAGGCGCAGACCGTGCACTGGTGCAACGAGGTGATCGGCGATACGCCGCTGCAACAGTTGCTGGAGGTAGTCGACGAGGTACACGTGCTGACGTCGCAATCCGGCTTCGAGGCGCTGCTGCGTGGCGTACCGGTCACAACCTACGGCCAGCCGTTCTACGCCGGTTGGGGGCTTACCGAAGACCGCGACCTGGATCCCCAGGTGCAGGCCCGGCGCAGCCGCCGGCTCACCCTCGACGAACTGGTGGCGGGGACGCTACTGCTCTACCCCACCTATGTCAGCCGCATCACCAACCGTTTCACCACCGCTGAACAGACCCTTTACGAACTACAACATTGGCACGCGCTACCGCAGCCAGGAGCACCCTCCCGATGGCAGGACTTGATACGACGCTTGAGCAGTTTGTTGGGCATGAAGCGCCCAGCGAACTGAATGCGAAGGCGCCGCGCGGTCCGCTGCTGCGCCTTCCGTGCAACAACTTCTTGTTCCTGCAGGGTGTGAGCTCGCCGTTCTTCCGTCAGTTGGCCAAGGCGCTGCGCGATATCGGGCAGCATGTGCACAGCATCCGCTTCAACGTCGGCGACGTGCTCTACGGCGCCGGTGGATCGGTGCGCACCTGCATGCAGCGCCAGGAAGAACTGCACGCCTATTACGCCCAGGTGTTCCACGAACTGGATATCACCGACCTGGTGCTGTTCGGCGATTGCCGGCCGGTGCACCAACCAGCGGTGAGCCTGGCACGGACGCTGGGCATTCGCGTGCATGTGTTCGAGGAGGGCTATTTCCGCCCCTACTGGGTCACCTTGGAGCGCGATGGGGTCAACAACAACTCGCGCCTGCCGCGCGACCCGGACTGGTACCGCCAGGTCGGCAAGCACATCCCGCGCTACCAGAACGGCAACGCCTTCAAGCTGTCGTTCACCGCCCGCGCCACCCACGATGTGCTGTACCACGCCGGCGGTGCGCTCAACGCGCTGTGCTTCCCCAGGTACCGCACCCATGCGCCTTTCAACGCGGCGGTGGAATACGCGGGGTTCGTCCGTCAGGGCCTGCGCCTGCTGCGCGCGCGGGTGCATGACGATGCGCTGGTGGCGGAAGTGGCCCGTGAGCGACACCCGACCTTCCTGCTGCCGCTGCAGCTGGACAGCGATGCGCAGATCCGCGACCACTCGCCATTCCAGAACATGACCGAGGTGATCGACCACGTGATCAACTCGTTCTCGCTCAATGCCCCGTTCGATGCACGGCTGCTGATCAAGAACCATCCCCTGACCCCGGGCCTGGTCAACTACCGCAAGGTCACCGAGCGCCTGGCACGCGAATACGATGTGGCCGAACGGGTCGACTTCCTCGAAAGCGGGCACATGCCCACGCTGCTGTCGCACATTGCCGGGCTGATTACGGTCAACAGCACTGCCGGTGCCTCGGCGTTGCTGCACCACCGCCCGACGTGCGTGCTGGCCGACCCGATCTACGCCATGCCGGGGCTCACCCACCAGGGCCATCTGGACGACTTCTGGCAGAACCCCGAGGCGCCCGACAACACCCTGTTCCATCGCTTTCGCAACACGGTCATCCACACCACCCAGGTCAATGGCGGTTTCTACACCCGCTGCGGCATCGAGATGGCCGTGGCCAACTGCCTGGAAGTCCTGATGGCCAGAACGTCGAGAATCGAAAACTACCTATGAACCACACCGCTTCGCCTCGCTGCATCCTCATCACCGGCGCTACCGGCGGCATCGGTGGCGCGCTGGCGCCGGCCTATGCCGCACCGGGCGTGACCCTGATCCTGCAAGGCCGCCGCCAGGACCGGCTGGATGAAATGGCCGAGCAATGCCGTGCCCTCGGTGCCCGCGTGCTGCTCGAAGCCATCGACGTGCGCGACCTCGATGCCCTGCGCGCCATGGTGCGGCGCGTCAGCGAACAGGAGCAGCCAGACCTGGTGCTGGTCGGTGCCGGCCTCAACACGGCAGTCGGCAGCAATGGCGAGGCCGAGCACTGGGACGACAGCCGTGCGCTGCTGGAGGTCAACGTGCTGGCGGCCCTGGCTACGGTGGAGGCGGCACTGCCCACCATGCGCAGCCGCGGCCATGGGCAAATTGCGCTGTTCAGCTCCTTGGCTGGCTGGCGCGGCCTGCCGGTGACGCCCACCTACAGCGCCAGCAAGGCGGCGATCCGCGTGTATGGCGAAGCGATCCGCGATTGGCTGGCGCCGGAGGGGATCAAGGTGAACGTCATCGTGCCGGGCTACGTGGAGTCGAAGATGTGCTTCGAGATGCCTGGGCCCAAGCCCTTCCTGTGGACCGCCGAGAAGGCCGCCCGGCGCATCAAGCGCGGGTTGGCGGCGAACCAGGCGCGCATCAGTTTCCCCTTCCCGCTCAACCTGGGTACCTGGCTGCTGGGGCTGATCCCGCAGTGGCTTTCTTCGATGATCCTGCGTGGGCTGAAGTACAGTGATTGACGTTTCTCTCCTGCCGGTCGCGCTGATCGGCCTGTCGTTGACCGTGCTGGTGGAGCGCTTGCTGGTGCCCCGACCTGCCCTGCGTCGCCCGGCCAGTTGCTGGATGCTGCATGCGGGGCTGTGGTGCGTGGGGTTGGGGCTGCTGTACGGGCTCACCGCGCGGCCCCTGTTCAGCGGCGTGAACCTGCTGCTGCTGTGGTTGCTGATCGTGCTGGTGAGCAACGCCAAGTACCACTCGTTGCGCGAGCCCTTCGTGTGCGCCGACTTCGAGTACTTCAGCGACGCGGTGCGCTTTCCGCGCCTGTACCTGCCGTTCTTCGGCTTCGGCAAGGCGGCGCTGCTGGCGCTGGGGTTCCTGGTGTACCTGTGGGCGGGCTTGAGCTTCGAGACGCCGGGCGCGCGGCTGGAGGCGCTGGTTCCACTGGCGCTGGGGCTGGGGTTGTTGCGGCTGGGCAGCCGGCGGGTGACGCCGAGCTTCGACGCCGAGCAGGATGTACGGACGTGGGGGTTGGCAGCCAGCCTGTGGCGGTATTTCTGGGCGGCGCGGGTGCCGGTGGATCGGGCGGGGCTGGGGTCGCCGTTTGCCTGCACGGCAGCGCAGACCGCCACAGGCCCCCTCCCCGACCTGGTCTCGATCCAGAGCGAGTCGTTCTTCGACGTCCGCGACCTGTGGCCCGGCGTGCGCCGGGAAGTCCTCGGCGAATTCGACCGCCTGGGCCGCGAGTCCCTGGCACGGGGCAAGCTGCAGGTGGCGGCCTGGGGGGCCAACACCGTGCGTACCGAGTTCGCCTACCTCACCGGCATCCCTGCCGGGCGCCTTGGCGTGCACCGTTTCAACCCCTACCGCGTGCTGGCTCGCCAGGGCCTGCCGAGCATCGCCTCGGCACTCAAGGCGCAAGGCTATCGCACGGTCTGCATCCACCCCTACGACGGCAGTTTCTATGGCCGCGACAAGGTGCTGCCGGCCTTGGGCTTCGACGCCTTCATCGATGTGCGCGCCTTCGACGCCTCGCACAAGGCCGGGCCATTCATTGGCGACTGCGCGGTGGCGCAGAAGATCCGCGAACTGCTGCAGGCGCCAGGCCGCGAGCAGCCGCTGTTCATCCATGCCGTGACCATGGAGAACCACGGCCCGCTGCACCTGGAGACCGTGGCCGACAGCGAGCTGCCAGCCTGGTTCGAGCGCCCCCTGCAACCGGGCATGAGCGACCTGGCGCCTTACCTGCGGCACATCGGCAACGCCGATCGCATGCTCGGCATGCTCCGCGACACGCTGATGGCCCAGCCGAACGAGGCGCTGCTGTGCTTCTTCGGTGACCATGTGCCGATCTTGCCGCAGGTCTACCAGGCGATCGGCGCACCGGCGGGCGATACCGACTACCTGATCTGGTCGAATCGCCGCCAGCCTGGCTGCGCACCGGCGCCGATCCGGGTCGAGGCGCTGTCGGGTGCGCTGCTCGGGCACGCCCGTGCGCCCAAGGTCAAGCCTGTTTCGGGCGTGGCCTGACAAGGTGGTACGCATCGTCCTGGGCGCGAACCTGGCAGCGGAACGTGCTGCCGACCCGGCATTGGCCCGCCTGCTGACCCAGGGGCGCGGCTCGCTGGCGTTCCTGATCGGCGACACGGCCTGCCGCCATCGGCTGCTCGGCGCGAGCATCCACTGGGACCGTGTGCTGCTGGCCTTCGAGGGCGACCAGGTACTGGGCTTTGCCGCCTTCAAGCATCATCGGCGCGGGCCGTTCGCCCTGCACTGGCGGCCGTTCATCCGTGAGTTCGGCTACCTCGGCGGTTGGCTGCGCTTCGCCGGCTTCTGCCTGAGCGAGCTGCGCGAGTGGCGCTACCCGTTCCTGCTGTATGGCCTGCGGGTAGACAAGCCCGCGCGCGGCCGGGGCGTGGGCTCGGCGCTGGTCCAGGCCTGCTGCGCCCATGCCGCCGCCGAGGGCTTTGCCCGGGTCGACCTGGAAGTGCCGCTGGACAATCCGCGCGCGCGCCGCCTCTACCTGCACAATGGCTTCGCCCTGCGGCGCAAGCGCTGGGTGCCCTTCCCGCCGGTGCGCGGCATGTGGAGGGCGCTGCCATGAGCGAACGTCTGGGCAGCCCGGTCGCAGTACCCTCCCTGGTCGACGGCCCCGGCTGGATCGGCATCATGTCCCAGTGGGTGGCATGGAAGGTCCTGCACCTGCCGCAGTTCCTCGGCCCCGAGGGGCCGCCCTTCTGGCTGTGGCGGCGTGGCCGCAAGGCCCCCAAGGGGCTCAAGGCCATCGCCGGGATCGGCTACAAGGCCTCCTCCGCCCATGCCCGGGTGCTGTGCCAGCGCTGGGGCCTGCCGTATATCGCGCTGGAAGACGGCTTCCTGCGTTCGTCGTCACTGGGCATCGAGGGCGACACGCCGATGTCGATGGTGGTCGATCCCATCGGTATCCATTACCTGGCCGACCGGCCATCGCTGCTGGAAAACATCCTCCAGTCCCCTGAGCGTCTGGGCGAGGACGAGCTGGCCTGCGCCCGTGAGCTGATCGCGCTGATGCGCAGCAGCGGTATCGGCAAGTACAACAATGCCCAGGATCTGCCCGCCGACGACCCGCTGGGCCGCGAACGCCCGCTGGTGCTGGTGGTCGACCAAACGGCGGGCGATTATTCGATCCCCGGTGGCGGGCTGTGCGAAGCCGACTACGTGCGCATGCTCGACACCGCCCTGGCGGAAAACCCCGATGCCGATGTGCGAGTGCGCATCCACCCCGACTGCCTCGGTGGGCAAAAACCCAGTTGCCTGCTGGCGGCGGCGCAGACCCGCGGAGTCACCCTGGAGGCACGCCCGGTGTCGTGGGCATCGCTCGCCCGGCGCGCGCGGCGGGTGTACATCGGCACCAGCCAGGCCGGCCTGGAAGCGCTGATCCAGGGGGTGCCGGTCACCTGCTTCGGCCTGCCGTTCTATGCCGGCTGGGGGCTGACCGACGACCGCATGGCGATCCCCCGGCGCCAGGGCCGGCCAGACCTGGTGCAACTGGTGGCGGCGGCCTACGTGCGCTACTGCCGCTATGTCGACCCGCTCACCGGCCAGCTCACCGACGCCCTGACCGTGGCCCGCCAGTTGGCACGCAAGAAGGCCCGCGACGCGGCGTTCGCCGGCCCTACCACGGTGATCGGCGTCAAGCGCCACAAGCGGCACAACATCCGCCGCTTCTTCGCCAGCCGCTGGGGCCAGTTGCGCTTTGCCGTGGATGGGCCAGGGCTGGTGCAGCGGGTGGCCGCCGAACAAGGCCGCCTGCTGGTCTGGGCGGCGCGCGAACCCGCTGACCTGGCCCAGCGTGCCCGGCAGGCCGGGGTGCCGTTGTGGCGGGTCGAGGACGGCTTCCTGCGCTCCATCGGGCTGGGGGCGACCAACAGCCCGGCACTGTCGCTGGTGCTCGACCGCGGGGGTATCCACTACGATGCCGCCTCGGCCAGCGACCTCGAGCAACTGCTGCAGCACGAGGCGTTCGATGCCGCCAGCCTCGCCGAAGCCGCGCAGTTGCGGGCGCACATCGTCGCCAGCGGTACCAGCAAGTTCAACCTGCGCCAGGGGCCGCAGCCAACGCTGCTAGGCCGGCCGGGGCAGCGGCGCCTGCTGGTGGTCGGCCAGGTCGAGGATGACGCCTCGACGCTGTGCAGCGGTGGCGGCCCGGGCAGCAACCTGCGCCTGTTGCAGCGCGTACGCGCCGCTGCGCCCGCTGCCTGGATCCTGTACAAGCCACATCCGGATGTCGAGGCCGGCAAGCGCCTGGGCCATATCGCCCCGCAACAGCTGGCGGGGCTGGCCGACCAGGTGCTCGACGGTGTCGACATCGCCGTGCTGTACGGTCAGGTCGATGAGTTGCACACCTTGAGTTCCACGGCCGGCTTCGAGGCGCTGCTGCGCGGCCTGCCCGTGGTGACCTATGGCACACCTTTCTATGCCGGCTGGGGGTTGACCCACGACCACCAGCCAATGCCGCGCCGCACCCGGCGCCTGACCCTGGACCAGTTGGTAGCCGGCGCCTTGTTGCGCTATGCGCGCTATGCCGACGTCCAGCAAGCCCTGCCCTGCGATGCCTGGCACGCCCTCGCCTGCCTGTCGACGCCGCGCCCTGTGCGGCTGGCCGAACACGCCCGAGTGGCGCCGTTGCTCAACTACACCTGGACCATGCTCGGCTGCGGCCGGCCACTGGCCCCATCAAAGGACTAGACCATGCCTGTTTCGATCAAGGACATCGGCCGCTACGCGGCACTCCCCTGGCATTGCCTGCAACTGGCGACCCATGCCAAATCCTTCGAGAACAACCCGTTGATCGGCAGCCGTCGGCTCAACGCCCTGGGCCTGCATGTGCAGCGCCGCCAGTTGGCCATGGGCATGGCCGCGTTGCGCCGGCGGGCTTTGGCGTCGCGGCTGGATGCCCGCGAGCGCGAGCATTTCGAGCAGAACGGTTTCTTCATCCGCGAGAACGCCTTGCCGGCCGAGCAGTTCGCCGCGCTGCGCGCCGAGCTGGGCGCGCTGCGCAGTACCGGCTGGGAAATGCGCCAGGGCCGTGCGGTGACCCGCCGGGTCAGCCTCGACCAGGACGTGCTGGTGCACAATCCGGCCAGCGCGGCCTTCGTCGCCGACCGTGGCGTACGCGACCTGATCGCCTATGCCTCGTCCAACAGCGGTGGCATCACCTATCAACTGCAATCGATCATCATCGACGCCGCCAATGCCGACCAGGACCCACAGACCCGCCTGCATGCCGACACCTTCCACCCGACGGCCAAGGCCTGGTTGTTCCTCGACGACGTGGCCGATGACCAGGGCCCGTTCAGCTATGTGCCCGGCTCCCATCGCCTGACCCCGGAGCGCCTGGCCTGGGAATACCGCCAGAGCCTGGATGCCGCCCGCTCGGGCGAGCAGATGCACCGCGAAGGCTCGTTCCGTATCGACGAGGAGCAACTGGCGGCCCTCGGCCTGCCCGCCCCGCGCCGCTTCGCCGTGCCCGCCAACACGCTGGTGGTGGCCGACACCTCCGGCTTCCATGCCCGTTGCGCCAGCCGCCAGGCGAGCCATCGGGTGGAGATCTATGCGAGCCTGCGGCGCAACCCCTTCATCCCCTGGCGCGGCGCGCACCTGTTCGCCCTGCCCTGGATCGCCAACCATCACATGCGCTGGGATATCCGTCTCAAGCGGCTGATGGGGTTCGACAAGCGCAGCCACTGGCGTTTCATCGAGCAATTGAATGCCTACGAGGCGCCGCATATCTGAACGACCAATGATGTGGCTTGCAGGCCTGTGCAGGGCCTGCTTGCACCCGCCATTTGGGGCTTATGCAATCTTGCGTGCGACGGCACGCCCGACCATACTCGCCCCCATCCAAACAAGCGTGTTAAAAACGCAAGGCGTTAAGGCGGCTACACCTTGAAGATCCATGCCCGCTCTTTACTCTATTTTGAAAAGATTCGTCAGTGCCATTCCATTCGAGAAGCCGCACGCCAACTGCATGTCGATGCCTCAGCCGTCAACCGCCAACTCATAAAACTAGAAGAAACCTTAGGGGCAGAAGTCTTCGAGCGCCTGCCGTCCGGGCTGAAGCTTACCGAAGCGGGCCGTTTATTGGCGCAGCACCTGGTCACGGTTTTTCAAGACGAGCAGCGGCTCAAAAGCGAACTCGAAGGGTTAAAAGGCATTCGCAGCGGGAACATCAGCGTCGTTTCGGTCGAGGGGCTCAATGAAGACTTCATGCCGGTTGTGATCGAGAAAATGATCTCGACCTACCCCGGTGTGAAAATAAACTGTCGATTCGATGGCTCAGCCAATATTGCCCGGCTGATCGAAGAGGGTGAGGTGGATCTGGGGCTGGCGTTTTCCATCCCGTCAGAAGCGAACCTTCAATGCTGTGCAGCGGTCAATTTGAAGCTGGGCGCAATCGTACAGCCAAGCCACCCGTTGGCTAGCCGGGTCGACATCACCTTTGCCGATTGCCTGGCATACCCGCTGATTCTGGGGACACCGGAGATCGCTATCTATTCCCTGATGCAGCCGTTGCTAGAGGGACACCAAGGCTGCGCCAATGTGCTGCTTCAGACCAGCTCGCTGGTCATGATGAAGAAGCTCGCACAACGAGGAATGGGCGTGGCGTTTCAAACCAGGCTAGGGATGAAAGCAGAGCTCCAGGAGGGCTCGCTGGTACATCTACCGTTGCGCCCACCCAGCGCAGTGGAGGCGAAGCTTGGCGTCTACATTCGCAAAGGCAGGGCCCTATCTCCGTCGCTCGCCGCCTTCGTCAACATCGTCAGCGAACTCTTGCGCGCCTACGAAACGGCGTAGCGCCGATTGACGGCCATGCGATGCAAAAAATACAGCGCAGCAGTGTTTATTTAGCACTTTTCGCATCACCCACCTCGTTTTACCATTTGCCTAGACGCAGACGACTCTATCAACGTGTCTTGATCGATAGATGTGATTGCCTGGCGCCTGATCATGACAGGCTTGTCGCCTTTTAAGTACTGAAGCATCTCTACGCCTCTTGAAACTCCAGGAATATTTTTATCGCCTGGAGCCCCTCTACCTGTGCCTTCTGTGTGGGCGCGACGGTAGCGCTCGACTTGAGTTCAACGTACCCCGGAGATAAAGAATGAATTCGAATAAAGAATATCCCCTTCGACTGATCGTCTCGGAAGTACGGCAACGCTCACCCGAAATTAAATCATTCATTCTAAAGGCTGCAGACGATTCCCTGTTGCCTGTATTTTCGGCCGGCGCACACTTGAAAGTGTGTGTCCGACTTGAAGACGGTCGCACTGATGAAAGAGCCTACTCTTTGGTCAACAGTGACAACCAATCGGGTTACTACGAAATCGCCGTAAAGCGAGAAGATGCAGGCCAGGGTGGCTCGAGGTACATGCACGGTCTTCGCGCCGGGGATCAAATACTGGCGGGCACGCCAAGGAACGACTTTGCCTTGCTCGACACGGAACACCATGCGGTTCTGATCGCAGGCGGAATCGGGATCACGCCCATTCTATCGATGGCTCGAATATTGACGCGCAACAACAGCAGCTTTGAACTGCATTACGGTGCGCGCGAGCCCGCGATGATGGCGTACCGCGCTGAAATAGAACATCTGGGGCCACAGGCAAGCCTTTACTTTGACCAAGGGCCGGCACCTCGAACAATGTCACTGGCTGCTTTGCTAGGCCCCCATGATAAATCCCGGCACGTCTACGTGTGTGGGCCCAAGCCGCTACTGGATGCCGTGATCGCCACCGCTGCGGAGCTCTCCTGGCCGTCGTCGCATGTGCATTTCGAATTGTTCGGCAGCAGCGGCCATCAGTCGGACCAGCCTGTGGAACTCGTTCTGCGCCGGAGCGGGCGAGTCCTCCATGTACCTGCGTCGCAAAGCCTGCTCGATGCAATGCTCGAAGCGGGGCTCGATCCACTGTTTGATTGTAAGCGCGGCGAATGCGGTGTGTGTGCGCAGACGGTACTGACCGGCACCCCAGATCATCGCGATTACGCGTTATCCGAAGATGAGCGTCACAACGAAAATAAAATATGCATCTGTGTGTCCCGTGCCACTAGCCCACGCTTAACACTGGATGCTTAAACCGTCAGTGTGCCCTAACGTGAGGAGATAAGAATGAGCAGCTTCGTTAAAAACGGGTGGTATGTCGCAGCCTGGAGCCATGAAATCTGTCGCACACTACTGGCCCGGACAATTCTGAATGAGCAAATTGTATTTTACCGTCGCGAAGATGGGCAGCCCGTTGCCTTGATGGACCGCTGCCCCCATAAGCTTGCGCCTTTATCGCTCGGCGAGCTGAAGGGGGACGAACTGCAGTGTGGCTATCATGGCATGACCTTCAATTGCAAAGGTCAATGCTCGCACATTCCCGGCCAGGCCAGCATCCCCCCTAACGCCAAAGTGCGAGCGTTTCCGCTATTCGAGAAATACAACGCCGTTTGGATCTGGATGGGCGAACCTGCGCTGGCCGACCCTGAAAAAATCATTGACATTCCGCACTATGGCGATAAAGGTTGGGGGTTGGTCGACAACCAATACCTGTACTTCAAGTCAAACTACTTGAACATTACAGACAACCTGGTGGACCCCGCCCACACCACCTACGTTCATAAAAACACTATCGGTGGGGCCGATGGCGCTGAAGTGGGAGTCAAAGTCGAGCAAGGTGATGACCATGTCTTGGCTTACCGTTGGATCAAAAATGCCGCGCCTGTCCCTTTGTTTGAGAAAATGGGTAACTTCAAGGGCTTGACCGATCGCTGGCAATATTATTACCTGCATATGCCATCGGTTTCCTATGTAGACTTTGGCGGGATAGACGCCGGTGTCGAACCCACCGAAGAAAACAAAGATCGCGGCTTGCGCTCATTCAGTTTCAACTTCTTGACCCCAGAAACAGAACGCACGACACACTACTTCTGGCTTCACCTTCGCAATTATCATCCTCATGATACCCGCGTGGATGAAGAAGTCGCCGAACTGATGACCTTGACATTCAATGAAGACCTGGAGCTGTTGACCCACGTCCAGGCCCAGCAAGAGATAACCGGGGTGCGCGAGTATGTTCGCCTGGGCATCGATAATGCCCCCGTACGCATCCGTAAGATGATAGAGCGCCTGCAAGCGGCTGAGCGCAGTGACGTGCCAGCCCAGATCGCAGTCCAGACCGTCGACGCGTGACGTTCGTTTATTAAAAACAAATACAAGAGAGAACAGCATGGAATTTTCTGTAGGCTGCAATGGTCGCGGTGTACAACACCTTGAGCCCGTTTCGGTGGACGAGCAGTTTCGAATGATCAAGGAGTCAGGTGTCTTCGACCACTTCGATCGCATGCCGCAGCCCGGCGAAGAATCTGAATACCTGCGTGCCTCCAACAAATACGGCATTCCTATTCGCACAGGCCTCTGGTCATATACTGCAGGTCGTGATGAAGCGCTACTGGTCAAGAACTTGAAATTGTGCAAAGAAGCCGGCGCTGAATTTCACAACATCATGCTTTACACCAAGCATGCGCAAGGCCACACCCTGACAGACAATGAAATCGTCGACTTTTACCTGCACGCCCACGAGGCCGGCGAAACAATCGGCATCACCATCGGCTTTGAAGTTCATATCTATATGTGGACCGAAGACTTCCGCCGCATTAGCCGGGTGGCCAAACAGGTGAGCGCGCGCGGAGTCCCTTTCAACTTCGTGCTCGATCATAGCCATGTACTGCTGAAAGTCGATTGTCTCGAAGAGCAGGATGTCAGCGGCATTCGCGGTGACATCGAGTCGGGCCAGCTGGTGATCGACCCGTATGAACCAGGCAATGTCATCGACGAATGGATCGGCATGAACATGACACACTGGTTGCAGATTCGTCCGGTCTCGCCGCAAGGACCAAAGAACATTTGGCAGCTCAAGGACGGTGGGACCTACGGTCGGGCGTGCCAGTATCCATTTTTCCGACCAGCACCGGGCGAGTGGCATTTGCCATGGCGAGCGTATCGGGTCGAACCCTGCAAGGATGTTGTGCGCAGAGTATTGCGTCATCATCGCGACACCCCCGACAGCCCACTGCGATACATCACGACAGACATGATCGACATGCCTGACTATGGCGGCGGCGTTAAATACTCTTTGTTTGAGCAAAACGTGGCAATTGCAGAGTGGTTCCGCGCGACATGGGAGGAAATAAAGGCTGAAAAAAATCCGACTGACTTGCGCTCGATGTGATTTACCTCATGAGGCGAGGAGAGCCGATACGCTCTGCCATCGTTTACTGAGGCCCACTTGTAAACGTTGAATACCGTCTGCAGCGACATGGCTTCGAGCCATCTTATGTTTGCTCGGGGCCAGTCGCAATACCTTGACTGGCAAAATAACGTTATCCCACGCGCCACACTCACATAAAAAGGAGCTCACGCCTTATAAGCCTGACAAGGTCGCTATACATATGTTTCTGGATGATCGGCTATTTTCATAATAATACGAGGTTCGAACTCCATGACTACGCCTGCAGCGCAACGACCTGAAGATGAAAGACTTGGCATAGGCCCCAATGTGGTTTACGGGCTGCAACATGTACTGACCATGTACGGCGGCATGGTCGCCACCCCACTCATTCTGGGTCAGATTGCCGGACTGACACCCAGCGAAATAGGCCTGCTCATTGCTGCAACCTTGTTCACCGGTGGCTTGGCTACCTTGCTGCAAACGATAGGCCTCCCGTTTTTCGGCTGTAGATTGCCCCTGGTTCAAGGCGTTTCCTTCGCCGGCGTGGCCACCATGGGCGCTATTCTGACCAGCGGATCAGGAGGTATGCCGGCAGTGCTCGGGGCCGTCATGGCAGCTTCGCTCTTTGGCCTGTTGATCACACCGATATTCTCCCAGATCATCCGCTTCTTCCCGCCGCTGGTCACCGGCATCGTCATCACCTCTATCGGCCTTTCCCTGCTTCCGGTCGCGGCCCGCTGGATCATGGGCGGCAACAGCCATGCAAGCGATTTCGGCAGCATGGCCAATATCGCCCTGGCAGCCGTCACCTTCCTCATCGTCCTCATTCTGAGCAAGCTGGGGATAGCTGCGATTTCGCGGCTGTCGATCTTGCTGGCGATGGTCATCGGCACCCTCATCGCGACCGCCGTGGGCATGGCCGACTTCACCACAGCCGTCGACGGCCCGCTCCTGGCACTACCTACCCTCGCCGTTTTAGTTCGGTATGCCGGTTTTCGAAGTCGCCGCTGTTCTATCGATGTGCATCGTCGTCATGGTCATCCTGGTGGAAACCTCTGCCGATATTCTCGCGGTCGGTGAAATCATCAATACCCCGGTGGACACCAAGGTCCTGGGCAACGGCCTACGTGCCGATATGCTGTCGAGCCTGATCGCGCCAGTGTTCGGCTCCTTCACCCAGAGCGCCTTTGCCCAGAATGTAGGGCTCGTTGCCGTAACAGGCATCAAGAGCCGCTTCGTCGTGGCCACTGGCGAGGTATTCCTGGTGGTGCCGGGGCTACTGCCGATCATGGGACGTGTTATTGCGGCCATTCCCCCGCCGGTGCTCGGTGGCGCAGGTCTTGTCCTGTTCGGCACTGTCGCTGCCAGTGGCATCCGTACCCTGTCGAAGGTCGACTACCGCAACAACTTGAACCTGCTCATTGTCTGCGCGTCCTTGGGCTTCGGCATGATTCCGATCGCCGCACCGAACTTCTATGAGCCATTCCCGGACTGGTTTGCGACCATCTTCCATTCGGGGATCAGTTCGGCGGCAATCCTGGCCATCTTGATGAACCTGGCGTTCAACCATTGGCTCAAGTCCCGCACGGACGACCAATCCGTCATCGTCGCTGCGTCCGAGCGTACCCTGCGTGTGCGGGACATTGCCGCACTGCGTGAGGGCGATTACTTCCAGGGCGGCAAGTTGTATAGCGCCCTGGGGCGGCACTGGCGGGCCCTTCTCACCCCAGCTTTGCCATCTCCTCGGCAACGATCGCCACGGTCTGGCGGATCTGCTCCTCAGTATGCTCGCACGAGACGAAGAACCGCACCCGCGCCGCTTGCTCCGGCACTGCCGGATACAGGATCGGCTGGGCATTGATTCCCCGGTCGAACAATGCACTGGACAACCGCCCGGCCTTGAACGAGCTGCCGGTGATCACCGGGATCACCGCCAGGCCCGTGCTGGTCGCGGTGTCCAGCCCGACCTCGCGCGCCAGGCGCAGGAACAGCTCGCCCCTGGCTTGCAACGTAGCCACGCGCTCGCGGCCGCTGGCCAGCAAGCGCAACGCGGCCAGGGCCGATGCGGTGACGGCGGGCGGCATGCCGACACTGTAGAGAAACCCCGGGGCCAGGAACTTCAGGTGCTCGATCAGCGCCGTGCTGCCAGCGATGTAGCCACCGCAACTGGCCAGGGTCTTGCTGAGCGTCCCCATCCAGATGTCCACGTCATCACCCGACAGGCCGAAATGCTCGCGGATCCCCTTGCCAGTGGCGCCCATCACGCCCAAGGAGTGGGCTTCATCGACCATCAGGAAGACCTTGTGCCTGCGCTTGAGCTCGACGAAACGCGGCAGGTCGGGGTAGTCGCCGTCCATGCTGTAGATGCCTTCGACCACCACCAGCACACGCTCGAAATGCTGACGCTGCTCGGCGAGCAGGCGCTCCAGCGCCTGCCAGTCGTTATGGGCGAAGCTCAAGCGGCGGGCACCAGACAACTGGATACCCTGCAGCACGCTGTTGTGGATCAGCTCGTCGTGCAGCACCAGGTCACGCGGGCCGAACAGGTAGCCGATGGTGGTGACGTTGGTGGCATGGCCGCTGACCATCACCACCGCATCGTCGACCTGGTACAGGTTGGCCAGTTCCCTTTCGAGCTCGCGGTGCAGCGGCCGGTCGCCAGACACCGGGCGGCTGGCCGAAACCGAGGTGCCATAGCGATCGATGGCGGCCTTGGCCGCTTCAACCACCTCGGGATGGCCGGAGTACCCCAGGTAGTTGTAACTGGCGAAATTGAGGTACTGCCGATCGCCGATACAGGTCTGCGCCCCGGCAGTGCCCTGGTGCAGGCGGAAGAACGGGTTGGCCAGGCCAAGCTGTCGCGCACTCTGCTGGATCACCCGCAACTGCTGGTAGCCAGGGTGCTGGTCGAAGCGGTAGAACGCCTCGGGCACCTTCAGGCTCGCCTGCTGCGCCTGCTCCAGGGTCGCACCGGCGGCATCCCGGCCCTCGCTGCGACGGCGCGCCAGTGCTTGCTGGATCAGGCGTTGCTTGGTGTCGACCGCCAGGCCGGTCGGCGTCGTTGCGCTCATGAAGTCTGTTACTCGATCAATCGATTGGGCGCCGCACTGGCATCGGCCAGTCCGGCATTGAGCTCGGCCATCTGCTCGCGGGTAAGCTCGCTACCGTGGCGCGACAGCAGGTTCTCGGCCAGGTTGGCCGGCGCAGCCTCCTCGCTGGCGTCGCCACGCAGCAGCTCCAGCAGGCGCACGCTGAGCTTGTCGATGCTGGAACTGTCGCTCAGCTCCATCACCGGCAGGCGGATACCGAAACGCTCCTCCAGGGCCACCACCAGTTCCACGCTCATCAACGAGTCCAGGCCCAGCTCCTGCAGCGGGCGCTGGGTGTCCAGGCGCGCCGCGGGCAAGCGCAGGATCTCGCAGACTTCGTACTTGAGCATCTCGGCGAAACGCTCCAGCAGTTCGGCGTCATCCAGCTCGGCGAGCATGCGCTGGATGTCCTCACCGTCGTTGTCGTCTTCCTGGTCGCCACCATGGGTACGGGCCAGTTCAACGAAACGCGGCGTGGCAGCACTGGGCAGGAAGCGCGACAGGGCCTTCCAGTCCAGCTCCAGCACGCCGATGCCATCGTCGCCCTCGAGCAGCATGCGCTCGAGCTGCGCCAAGGCGACCTCGGCACGCAACGCGGCGCCACCCATCCGGCTTTGCAGGGCATCCTTGATCTGCGTGTTGCGCGCCAGGAAGCCAACGTCGTCGATGGCCCCCCACAGCACGGCGGTGGCCGCCAGCCCCTGGCTGCGGCGATGGCGCGCCAGGGCTTCGAGCCAATGGTTGGCGGCCACGTAGTTGGCCTGCCCGGGGTTGCCGAACAGGGTGGTAGCCGAGGAGAACATCACGAAGAAGTCCAGCGCCAGCCCACGGGTCAGCTCGTGCAAGTGCTGGGCACCCTGGGCCTTGGGTTGCAGCACCCGGCGCAACTGCTCGTCATCCAGGTTGCGGATCAGGCTGTCGTCGATGACCGTCGCGGCATGCACCAGGCCGCGCAGTGGGTAGGCGCTGGCGGCGATGCGCTCGAATACCGTGCGCAGTTGCCCGGCATCGGTGATGTCGCAGGCCACGGCCTGCACGTCGAGGCCCTGGGCCTGCCACAGCGCCAGGCTCGGTTGCGCCTCGACGCTGGCCGGCCCACGACGCCCCAGCAGTACGAGGTGGCGAGCGCCCTTGTCGATCAGCCACTGGGCCGTGCGCAGGCCGAAACCGCCCAGCCCGCCGGTGACCAGGTAGGTCGCCTCGCCAGACAGGCGCAAGGCTGCGGCTGGGCGCTCGCGGGTATCGACCCGCTGCTCGATCGGGTTGCCGTAGGTCACCACGATCTTGCCGATCTGCCGGGCCTGCTGCATGTAGCGGAAGGCCTCGACGACCTGGTTGGCATCGAACTCGCGGAACGGCAACGGGTGCAGGATGCCTTGCTCGAACAGCGCCATCATGTCGGCGAACAACCGCCGGGTGAGTGCCGGGCGCTCGCTCATCAACTGGTCGGCATCGATGCCGAAGTAGCTGATGTTGTTGCGGAACGGTCGCAGGCCGATGCGCGTGTTCTGGTAGAAGTCGCGCTTGCCCAGTTCCAGGAAGCGGCCGAACGGCTTGAGCACGCGCAGGTTGCGGTTGATCGCCTCGCCCGCCAGGGAGTTGAGCACCACGTCCACGCCCCGCCCGTCGGTGTCGGCGAGGATCTGGTCGGCGTAGGCCAGCGAACGGGAGTCGTACACCTTGTCGACCCCGAGCAGGCGCAGGAAGTCGCGCTTCTCGTCGCTGCCGGCGGTGGCGTAGATCTCGGCGCCACACCAGCGGGCGACCTGGATCGCGGCGATGCCCACGCCGCCGGCGGCCCCGTGGATCAGCACCTTCTCGCCAGGCTCCAGGCGCGCCAAGTGGTGAAGGGCGTAATAGACGGTGAAGAAGGTGCTGGGGATGGTCGCTGCGGCCTCGAACGACATACCCTGCGGAATACGCGCCACGGCGTTGGCGTTGGTCACCAGGCGCGTGGCGAAACTGCAGGGGCCGAAGCCTACAACCCGGTCGCCTGGGGCGAAGTCGCCCGGCACCTGGGCCCCCCTGCCCTGCACCACACCGGCGAACTCGAAGCCCAGGGTCGGGCCGGAGAAGCCATTCTCGATGGCCTCGTCGGACAGCAGGCCAAGGGCGAACATCACATCGCGGAAGTTCAGACCCGTGGCGCGCACGGCGATGTCCAGCTCGTCCGCCGCCGGCTGACGCGGTGGACGTACTTCCCAGCGCAGGTTGCGCAGTTGGCCAGGCAGGTCGAAGCCCAGGCACACCCACTGGCCGTCGTCGGCCTGGGCCTGTTCGCGCAGCACGCGCAGGCGGGGTACGTAACGCCGGCCCTCGGCGTCGAGCGCCAGTTCGGTCTCGGCGTCGGCGTGCAGCAGGGCCGGCACCAGGCGCTCCACGGGCGCGCCGTGCGCCAGGTCGAGCAGGCGCACGCGGCAGTTGCCCGATTCATTGGCCAGGGTACGGCCAAAGCCCCAGAGCGCGGCATCGGCGATGGACGCCAGGCTCTCGGCCTCAGCGCCCGCATGCCAGTGCATGGCCGCGCCACGGGTCAGCAGCCAGCATTGCGGGGCAACGCCGAGGGCTTCGCAGGCTTGCACCAATGCCCCAGCCTGCATGCAGCGTGCGGCCTGGCCCTCCAGGCCTGCGTCGCTGTCGAAGCCCGCCAGGTGCACCAGGTGCTCGGGAGGCTGTTCGAGGGCCCGCAACTGCGTCACCAGCGCCTGGGCATCGCCCGGCTGCAGCAGGCTGACCTGCTGGCCCTGCTCACGCAGGAGGCTGGCCAGAAGCTCGGTAGCCTCCTGCCCGGATTCGGCCAGCAATGCCCAGCGCTGCTGTGCGACCGGTGCTCGGCTGGCCAAAGGAGTGGCCGGCTTTTCGGCTAGCAGCAGGTAACTGCCGCAGGCGTTGCCCGGCAGCGCTTCGACAAGTTGCGCCGGGTCAAGGCCGTGGCGTTGCAGCTCGTGGCTCCAGAACGCCGGCGCCTGCTGACGCGACAGGGCCTGCTGCGGACCGGCCAGCCACCAATCGGCCTGGGCGCCGAAGACGAACTCGGCCCAGCGGGCGGGGTAATGGGCGAGCAAGGCCAGTTGGCCATGCGGGTTGAGTTGGTGGGCGGCCAGGCGCAGGGCCTCGCCGAGGGTGGCCAACGGCGCCAGGTCGGTCGGCACCAGCACCCAATCGAATGCGCCAGCGTCGGCCAATTGCTCGAGGGCGAGGACCTGCAGGGCCGGGCATTCGTCGCGCAGGCGCTGCTCCAGCTCCGGGGCCTGAACGCAGTAGCAATAGTCGACCCGGTCGAAGTCGATGCCTGGGTACAGCAGCTCGGCGAACGACGCCGCGCCGAAGCCAAACTCCAGCACGCGCAGGCGTTGCCCTGCGGGCAATGCGGCCAGGCGCTGGGCCAGGGTTTCGCGCACACCGCTCAGCAGGCGCTGCTGGCCAGCGGCGCCGAGGACCATGCGGGCCAGGCTGGCGGCACTGGTTTCTCGCGGTTGCAGCTGGTCGATCGCCTGGCAGCCGTCGAGCAGGGCTTTCAAGTGGCGGCCGATACGCCCCACCGAATGAATGATCTGGAAGCATTCCGGGTAGCTGTGGAACAGCTCGCGCCAGATGGCCTCGGACGCGGGGCGCGGTGCCGGGTCGGCCAGCTGCCAGCTGCCATCGGCAGCGCACGACAGGCTGCCGTCCTGCTCGCCATGGCGCAGCAAGGTCGCCAGGTAGTCGCCCGGCACGCCTTCGACCTGCGACCAATGCGCCAACTGCTCGGCGCCCAGGCTGCCGCCGCAGTGTTCGACGAGGTCCTGGACGAAGCTCGAGCAAAGGGCATCGAGCAAGGGCTCGACCTCATCGAGGTAGCGCGCCTGCAGCGGGTCGTCGGCCAGGCCCTGCAATTGCGCCAGCAACGGCGTGGCAGCCTGGGCATGGCGTTGCAGCGGTACCACCTGGTCAGGCGCGGCAATGCCGACATGGGCCAGGCGCTTGACGTCGTTGGAGCGGTCGCGCTGCAGGCGCACGCCACGGAAGCGCGCCTCCTTGATCGCCAGCACGGCCTCCCCGGCAGCGTCGAAGAGGGTGAAATCCACCAGCAGGGAATGCGCGGTGCGCTTGAGCTGGCGAACCTCGGCCAGGCACGGCACGCCCTTGCCCACGGCATAGGCGATGCGGCCAAAGCGCACCGGAATGAACGCCAGCCCCCGGTTGCTGCCGGGCTGGTCGACCAGCAGTTCGGTGATCAACTGGAAGGCGCCGTCGAGCAGCGCCGGATGCACATGCAGGCTGGCCAACTCGGCCTCGATGACCGCCGGCGCCTCGAGTTGCGCGAGGATGCGCGCCGGCTCCACCCAGGCCGCCGCCACGGCCTGGTAGGCCGGGCCGTAGTTGAGGCCGACCGCACGGGTCAGGGCCAGGTGCCGTTCGCTACTGTAGTCGGCCGGGCGCTGGGGCAAGGCCGGGGCGCGCGCGTCGAGCAGGACGCCACGGGCTTCGCCCGGCAGGCGCGCGACCACATGCTGTACCCACTCTTCACGCTGGGCCAGGGTACGCGAGGCGATGCGCAGGGTGCCATCGGCCTCCTCGAGGGTGACACGGACCTTCTTGCTGCCCTCGCTGGCGAGCAGCAGCGGGTTATGGATCTCCAGCTCCTCGATATCGACGTACTCACCCGGCTGTTGCACCAAGGCCACGGCCAGGGCCAGCTCGGTGAAGCCGGCCCCCGGGAACAGCACCGATTCACCGACCTTGTGGTCGGCCAGGGTGGGGAAACGCTGGATGTCGAGCTGGCTCTCCCAGGTCAGGGCATGGTCGGCCAGCGGATAGCCCAACAGCGGATGCAGGCTTGCGCGCTGCAGCACGCCGAACGACTCAGCGCTCACCGGCAGTTGGAAGTGGTCATGCTGCCAGGCGTAGTTGGGCAGTTGCACGGGATTGCCCGCGACCGGGAAATGCACCTGCCAGTGCGGCTCGATGCCGGCGATCAGCAACTTGGCCAGGCTACGCTGCAACAGCACCGGACTATGGTCGTTGCGCAGCAGCGTGGCGATCACCTGCCCCGGCTGTTCGCGCTGGGCCAGGGCGTCGACCACATAGCCGCGCAGGATAGGATGCGGGCCGACTTCGACGAAGACATTCAGGCCCTGCTCCACCAGGTTGTCCATCGCGCCCTGGAACAACACCGGGAAGCGGATGTTCTGCCACCAGTACTGGCTGTCCAGGCGCAGGCCATCGAGCTGGCCGCCAGTCACCGTGGAGTAGAACGGCAGTCTGGCGCTGCGTGGGCGGATGTGCGCCAGGTCGGCGATGACCTGCTGCTCGATGACATTCATCGCTGGCGAGTGGAACGCGTAGTCCAGGCCCAGACGGCGGACGAAAACCTGCCGTTCGGCAAGGGCCTGCTCGAGCTCCGCCAGGGCCTCGACATCACCGGCGACGGTCGCGCCACGGGCGCTGTTCTCACCGGCCACGACCAGGCGCTCGGCCAACTCCAGTTCGACGAGCAGCGCTGCGGTGGCTTCGCCGCTCAGGCCGACAGCGCTCATCTGGCCGCAACCACGGGTCAGGCCTTGCAGGCGGCTGCGGTGGTAGATCACCTGGGTCGCGTCTTCCAGGGTCAGGGCACCACAGGCCCAGGCGGCGGCCACTTCGCCGACGCTATGGCCGACCACGGCTACCGGCTGCACGCCTTGTGCGGCCAACACACGGGTTACCGCGACCTGCAAGGCGAACAGTGCCGGCTGGGCGATCTCGGTGAGCGCGTAGCGGTCGTCACCATGCTCGCCGCGCAACTCGGCGCGCAGCGAATAACCTGCCAGCGGCTCGAAGATCGCATCGACGTCCGCCAGCGCCTCGGCGAACACCGGCTCGTCGAGCATCGCCCGCCCCATGCCTTGCCACTGCGAGCCGTTGCCGGAGTAGACGAAGACCGGGCCGTTGGCCTGCTCCAGACCAACACCGGCCTCGAGCACCGAGCTCAGCTCGCTGAGGCTCGGATCCTGGGCGTAGTCGGCCAGCGCCTGGGCAGCCTTGGCCGGATCGGCCTCGACCAGCAGCAAACGATGGGGCAAGGCGTCGCGACGGAACATGGCCTGGTAGGCCACGTCGTAGTAGCAGGCATCGTCGTGGCCGGCCAGGTAGTCGGCAAAACGCTCGGCGTTGGCACGCAGCCCCTCGGCCGTCTTGGCACTGAGCAGCAATGGCAGCGGCCGCGCCTGCGGCGCAGAAGACGATGGCGCTTGCGGCTCGGCGCTCTGCAGGATGACGTGGGCATTGGCCCCGCCGAAGCCGAAGGAGTTGACACCAACGGTCAGTTGCCCCTGCGCCTTGAGCGCCAGGGGCTCGCTGACCACTTGCAGGTTGAGCCCGGCAAAGTCGATGTTCGGGTTGAGCGCCTGGATGCCGATGGTGGGCGGCACGACACGCGCATGCAGGCTGTACAGGGCCTTGACCAGGCCGGCGACACCGGAGGCCGCCTCGAGGTGGCCGAGGTTGCTCTTGACCGAGCCGATCGGCAGCGGGTTGCCATCGCCACGCGCCTGGCCGAGCGTCTCGCCAATGGCACGGGTTTCCACCGGGTCGCCAACAGCCGTTCCGGTGCCGTGGGCTTCGAAGTAGTCGAGCTGCGCCGGGTCGATGCCCGCCCGGGCATAAGCGCTCTCGAGCAACGCGGCCTGGGCTTGCGAATTCGGCAGGGTCAGACTGGACTTGCGGCCATCGGTATTGACCGCGGTCGCCGCTACCACGGCGAGGATGGGGTTGCCATCGGCCACGGCCTGGTCGTAGTCCTTGAGCAGGAACAGGCCACCGCCTTCGGCACGCGCATAACCATCGCCCCGTTCATCGAACGACTGGCAGCGGCCGCCGCGCGACAGCATGGTGGCCTTGGCGAAGATCATGAAGCCGAACGGGTGCATGTGCAGGCTGATTCCACCCGTCACGGCCTGGTCGATATCACCGTTGAGGATGGCCTGGCAGGCTTGGTGGAAAGCTACCAGGGACGACGAACAGGCCGTGTCGATGGCCATGCTCGGGCCACGCAAGTCATAGAAGAAGGACAGGCGGTTGGCGGCAATGCTCATGGTGTTGCCAGTGGCGGAGGCACCGTCGATCGATGCCAAGTCCTCGACCAGCCGATAGGCCTGCTCAACCCCCGCGATGCCCAGGTACACACCGCAATTGCTGCCCCGCAGGCTGGACGGCTTGACCCCGGCGTTCTCGAAGGTTTCCCAACACATCTCCAGGAGCATGCGCTGCTGCGGGTCCATCATCGCCGCCTCGCGCGGCGAGATATTGAAGAAGCCTGCATCGAACGCGCTGATATCCCCCAGGGTACCAGCGGCGAAGGTGTAGCTCGTGGCAGGGTGAGCCTTGTCTGGGTGCAGGAACTGTGCGTGGTCCCAACGCGAAGGATCGACCTGGGTCACCAGGTCGCGTCCATTCATCAGGTTTTGCCAGAAAGTGCTGGAGGTGGAGCCCGGAAAACGGAAAGAACAACCGACAATTGCTACCTGTTTACGCTTAATCAAAACCTATTCCTTTAAAACGCTTCCGAGCACCGCCCCATCCTGCGGACAGCCGGTATGTCTGGCCAACACATTTTCGGCAAAGCGGCTCAACGCCCCAGAGCGGTTCGACTCCGGGGAGTGCCTTGCTGTGTACAGGAAAAAAGCAAGACCAGGCCTGAACGCGTGGCGTGAGAAATTGCTGATGTATAGACGCGATAATAGCGATCTGGGGGCAAAGGGAAAAGCCCATGCAGCCCCCACTCCGGCATTGGCAAGGCGCCGATCCTGGGTAAGGATCAACCGCGGATTTCAGCCACCACCGCCGCCAGCGCCTGGGCCGGGTCGCTGGCCTGGCTGATCGGACGGCCGATCACCAGGTAGTCGGAACCGGCATCCAGTGCCTGGCGTGGCGTGAGGATCCGTCGCTGGTCATCCTGGGCACTGCCGCTGGGGCGAATGCCCGGCGTCACCAGTTGCAGCGCCGGATGCGCCGCCTTGAGCGCCGGCGCCTCCAGCGCCGAGCAGACCAGGCCGTCCATCCCGGCTTTTTCGGCCAGCGCCGCCAGGCGCAGCACCTGCTCCTGCGGCTCGATATCCAGGCCGATGCCCGCCAGGTCTTCCCGCTCCATGCTGGTCAGCACGGTCACCCCGATCAGCAACGGCTGCGGCCCGCTGCGCTTGGCCAGTTCCTCACGGCACGCCGCCATCATGCGCAGGCCGCCGGAGCAGTGCACGTTGACCATCCATACCCCCATCTCGGCCGCGGCCTTCACCGCCATCGCCGTGGTGTTGGGGATGTCGTGGAACTTGAGGTCGAGGAATACCTCGAAGCCCTTCTCGCACAGGGTCTCGACGATCCCCGAGGCGCTGCTGGTGAACAGTTCCTTGCCGACCTTTACCCGGCACAGGGCCGGGTCGAGCTGGTCAGCCAGCTTCAGAGCGGCCTCACGGGTGGGGAAATCCAGGGCGACGATCAAGGGCGTCTGGCAGGCGGACATGGGCAGGGTCTCTTGGCAAGTCGAAAACGGCGCGCATTGTAAACGATGTGGCGGGGGCTTTGGGGGCCGCAAGTCACGGAATTGGCCCGGCACGACCTGGCTCCTATAATTGAACCAATGGAACGGATGATTGCTCAAAATTCGTACAAGCGCTGCCCATCAGCAGCAAAGGAGACACCAATGCCCTGGTATGCTTGGCTGATACTCATCATAGCCCTCGGTTCGATTGTCGGCGGGCTGCTGCTGCTGCGCGACACGGCCAAAAAATTGCCACTGACCGAAGAACAACTGCGCAAGGTGCATGAACGCAATGCCGAAGCGGATGCCAAGGATACGCAAGACCGCTAAAAGGCTCATGCAAAGGGTTTGAACGCCAGCTCCCACAAAACCCGCCGTTCAAAAATGAACGCGGCCCTGTAGGAGCGGTCTTGTGTCGCGATGGGCTGCGAAGCAGCCCCCGGATCCAGAGGGCAACCCCACCACACCAGGCTCACCCTCCCCTCGCTTACTCCACCACGACCTTGTCCCGGTTACGCTCCAGCAACGCATTGCCAATGCCCTTGATCTCCAGCAACTCATCCACCGAAGCAAACGGCCCATTCGCCTCGCGGTAGGCCACGATGGCCTCGGCCTTGGCCTTCCCTATGCCGTTCAGTTCCTTCTGCAGAGTCAACGCATCAGCCTTGTTCAGGTCCAGCCGCTGCGGCTGCTGGGCCTGCTGCTGGTTGACTACGGGCACCGGTTCGGGCATCGCAGTGGCGCCGGTCGGAGCGGCGCCAACGGAAAAGGACAGGCTGGCGAACAGCGGCAGCAGCAGGTACGACAGAACGTTGTTACGCATGGTGAACTCCTTGGGTTGGTCGTTTTTCCAGCAGCCGTTTTCCTTCGGCTGCACAATCAACCCTAGCGGGTCTCCCGCTCACGAAAAAGAAAACCAGCGCCCAGAATCGTTACCGAATAGGACAAGCTCAGAGCGAACTTAGCCCACCCATTACCAATGCGTTTCAGATTGCCAGCGCGCAACTTCAAGCATTACGGCAGATAGCCAAATGCCTTTAGACATATTCCTATTGCCCCGTAGCTGATTCACACACGGCGAAGCCTGAACTCTCACAACGCCTTCGAACAAAGTGCACCAGAGATTCTTACCCCTGATACAACAGCTATCGGGCTCTACCTAGCGCCATGATGGAGAGGGGGAGCAGGCACGCATTTCCACGGCTCCCCGAAACCAGGACCGCATGCGCTCCACCTTGGTCGTGCCGGCCCCTACAGGTCCGATCCGCAAGAACTTGCCGGTGAGGTCCGTAATCGCCTTGACCGGCAGAGGACCGCCCGCTCCCGCCACTCGATACTGGGAAGCGTCCGCCGTACCGATCTCGACCTCCAGCACCACCTGGGAATTCGGCGGCATCGTAACCTGCATGGTAAGCGATCCATAAACTCCACCTACTACGGAATGGAGCGCTAGCTTACGACGGCATCACCCGCGTGCAGTTCCACGACAGCAGCGTTTCATAAGAGTGGAGAGGGTATAGCACAGCCCTTATTTTATTCGGCTCAGAAGTTATTCTAAGTTCGCCACCGCGCAAAAGGCTAGATATCCTTAAGCCGCTGCTGGTAGACCCAATCTACAATCTCATTTTCAGGTGCGTAACCGCTCACCAGTTCTCTAAGTAGTTGGCGAACACGGGTAAAGTCTTCATTTTCTACCGCTTTTAGCAGCGACGACAAACGATCAGTCAGTTTTTCCCAAGGCAGGAAATCTTCATTTGCGGACATGATCATTGGGTGTTGCGTCGGTAGCACATTATCGCCAATCAACAACTCTTCGTACAATTTTTCGCCTGGACGCAAACCAGTAAACTCAATGGTAATATCACCATGTGGGTTACTTTCAGACCTGACACTCAGGCCCGACAAATGAATCATTTTTTCTGCTAACGCAGCGATCTTTACGGGCTCACCCATATCTAACACAAACACATCCCCCCCCTGCCCCATGGAGCCTGCCTGAATAACAAGCTGCGCGGCCTCAGGGATTGTCATGAAATATCTGGTTATCTTAGGGTGAGTCACGGTCAGCGGCCCACCTGCTTTAATCTGCTTATGAAACAGTGGAATGACTGACCCGGAGGATCCGAGCACATTTCCGAAACGGACCATGGTGAAGCGAGTCTTGTTAACTCGGGCAATATTGCTGGAGTCACCAAAAAGCACTGGCGCAACTTCTTTGCTTAGGGCCTGTAAAACCAGCTCAGCCAATCGCTTGGTACTTCCCATTACGTTAGTTGGGCGAACCGCCTTGTCAGTTGAAATCAGTACAAAGTTATCAACGTTCGCCTGCAGTGCTGCCTGGGCCGTGTTCAATGTCCCAATAACATTATTAAGGACACCTTCAGCAATATTATGTTCCACCATGGGCACATGCTTGTAGGCTGCAGCGTGATAGACAGTATTCACGCACCACATCGTCATAATATTAATCAGATGATTTTGGTTGCGAATTGATCCCAGGAAGGGCACCAACATTACGGGCAGGGACTCACGTTTGATACGCTGTTCCAATTCAGCGTGAATCTTGTACAGATTGAATTCACTATGTTCAAACAGGAGGAGGGCCTTGGGTTCAAGCACCAGTATTTGCCGACAAAGCTCAGCACCAATCGAACCACCAGCGCCCGTCACCAGAACAACCTGACCAGTAACACAACGAGCGAGCAGATCGCGTTGAGCAGGAACCGCATCGCGCCCCAGCAAGTCAGCGATATCCACTTCTTGAATATCATCGACCTTTACACGCCCACTTGCCAAATCCATGAATCCAGGAACGCTACGCACATGCAGCGGGAAATGTTCAAGATTCCCTAATATTTCGCGGCGGCGAGCCCGGCTTGCGGAAGGGATGGCCAGCAGGATTTCTTCAGCGCCCGTAATGTCGATCATTTTCTGAATATCTCGACCGTGGAACACCTGAAGCCCAGATATCACTCGATCCGCTACGCTCTCGTCATCGTCAATAAACGCAACCGGCCGCATCGCGCGCCCGATCCGCAATGCCGCTACCAACTGGTTACCGGCCGCGCCAGCGCCATAAATCGCCACCTTCGGTAAACCGTTATCTCGATTGGTAAAGGGTACATGCTGCCTGGCGGCGAACCAGTCCCCGAGAAAGTACTGACGCATCGTCAGGCGTAGCCCCCCAATCAACACCAAGCTCAACCACCAATAGTTGAATACGATGGAACGGGGAACTGTCGCAGTATGATTACTGTGCCAATAAACAACCAATGACAGTATCAATGATGACAAGGAAACAGCTTTGGCGATCGCAATCAGTGCATCATTGCCGAAATACCGCATCACCGCACGGTACATACCGAATCGAATAAAAATAGGTATGGCTATGGCCGGGGCTGCCAAAAACAACCAGTAATGAATTTGCAACGGATAATAGATATCATCTATGCCAAGACGGACCAAAAACGCAAGCCACAGTGCGAACCAGACCAGGAATACGTCTGTCAAGACTTGGAGCGCGCGCTTGTAGCGTCGGGGTAACGAAAGCATCCCCGTACGCAACCTGTCCGCCATCCGCTTACTCTCCTTACTCCGAACCAAACCAGATCCCTTCCTATTACATTTCAAACATGCACCCTGCCCAAGTGGAGCGACCCCAAAAAGTCGAACCTAGGCAGTAAACGTCCAATTATACGCTGGTCTCTGCCAAGCATTTCACCCAACGGCGCTATGCATGACCTTGCTCAGCACATCGCATGTCTTGGCAATTTCGGCGTCGGTCAACGTTGGGTGAATCAAAAACATCAGGCTTGTTTCTCCAAGCTGCCGTGCCATTGGCAAGCACTTCTCAGGGCGCCAACCAGTACCGTCGAAGGCTTTTTCAAGATAAACCTCCGAACAAGAGCCTGAAAAACAAGGAACACCAGACGCATTGATTTCGTTAAGAATCCGGTCCCGGGTCCATCCTGCTGCAAGGAACTCGGGCTGTACGAAGACGTAGCATTTATAAGAAGCATGCACGATGTCATGGGGGATTTCTGGAACACGGAGTCCCGGTAAAACCTTAGCGCAATTCCAAATACGGCGAGCATTGGCCAGCCGCGATTCGTGCCATTGAGGCATCCGTTTCAGCTGGATTCGACCGATGCTACCTTGCACCTCCAACATCCGCCAATTGGTACCGAAACTCTCGTGCAACCAACGGAAACCCGGCGGATGCTGACGCTCATAGACCGCCTCCCAACTCTTGCCGTGGTCCTTGTAAGACCACATGGCCGACCACAGTGCTTTATCGTTGGTAGTGACCATACCGCCCTCACCACCCGTAGTCATGATCTTGTCCTGACAGAAGGACCAAGCGCCTACGTGACCGATGGAACCAACCGATCGGCCTTTGTACAGCGCGCCATGGGCCTGGGCGCAATCTTCGATGACTTTAAGGTCATGCTCCGCAGCAAGCGCCATGATAGGGTCCATGTCGCACGGCCAGCCGGCCAGATGCACGCAAACCACCGCACGGGTTCGCTTGCTCAGCACGGCACGAATAGTTTCGGCGCTAATGTTCTGAGAGTCGCCATCGACATCGGCGAACACCGGTACGGCACCTGCATTGACTATTGAGGAAACCGAGGCCAGGAAGGTACGGGAGGTGACAATGACCTCATCGCCAGCCCCGATGCCCAGCGCCTTGAGTGCCACGTCGAGCGCAACCGTGCCATTGGCGACGGCGACGGCGTGCTCGCACTGCGCCCACTTGGCGAATTCCCGCTCGAATTCCCGGCACTCTTGGCCGGTCCAGTAGTTGACCTTGTTGGAAAGAATCACGGCACGAACAGCATCGGCTTCTTCTTCAGTGAAGGACGGCCAAGGAGCAAAAGCGGTATTCAGCATAGCTATAAGTCCATTATTCGGTCAGCGCCGGCAATATGCTCAGCCCGCGCTGGTACGGGAACGTGCGGGAACGCCCACGGCAGTGGTGCCGTCGGCTACAGGTTTGACTACAACGGCACCAGCACCGATCACCACGCGTGATCCAACATGAATCATCTGGCGAATGCAGGCATTTATGCCAACCCAACTGAGGTCACCAACGGTCACGCCACCTGCCAAGTGCGCACCAGGGCTCACGTGAACGAAATCGCCAAGCAGATTATCATGATCGACAGTACACCCTGTATTCAGGATGGCCCCGAGACCGATACGCGAGTCGATGTTGACCACTACGCCTGCCATCACCACGCTTCCCACGCCGATCACACTATGGCGGCTGATGACTGCCTGCGGATGAACCAGTGAAACGACTGGTGCCCCGGCTGCGGTCAGCTGTTGCTGCTTGTCCTGGCGCATCTTGTTATTGCCAATGCCAACGATCACGCCGTCGACACTCGATAGCTGCCCAAGCAGTGCGGCGCTGTCACCGAGGATAGGCCAATGGCCGTTCAGTTGCCGTGCCGGCCAGGCATCGTCGTAGAACACGACCTCCCGCCACCCGCACAACTCAGCGATATCAGCGAGCACCTTGCCATGCCCACTCGCACCGAGAATAGCCAAACGGTTCATGGACGATTACCAGTGAACTTGCTCATGGTCGCTTCGCCAGCACCGCTGATACCGTCTTTCTTCACGACTTTCTTCACCGTGAGGAAGAGAATCTTCAGATCCAGCCAGAAGCTGCGGTTCTCCACGTACCAGACGTCGAGCTTGAACTTGTCTTCCCAGCTCAATGCATTCCTGCCGTTGATCTGCGCCCATCCAGTCACGCCAGGGCGCACTTCATGACGACGATACTGTTCAGGCGAATACAGCGGCAGGTATTCCATCAGCAACGGACGTGGCCCGACCAGGCTCATTTCGCCCTTGAGCACGTTCCATAGCTCTGGCAGTTCATCGAGGCTGGATGCACGCAGGAAACTGCCGAAGGGTGTCATGCGCTGAGCGTCCGGCAACACGTTGCCATGAACATCCACAGCATCGCGCATGGTGCGGAACTTGACCATCTCGAAGGGTTTGCCACCACGCCCCGGACGCTGCTGACGAAACAGTACCGGCGCGCCCAGCTTCCTACGCACCTGCCAGGCCACCAGGGCAATGACCGGCGACAGCAACAGCAAGGCGGCCGTAGCGGCTGTCAGGTCGAAAAGACGCTTTAACATTACTTCACACCCTCCAACCACTGGACAAACTGACCAGCCAGCAATTTTCGATCAAAACTGCGTGCCGCCAGTTGACGCCCTCGTTCACCCTTAGCCTTGAGTTCAGTCCGATCGGAGGCAGCCTGTTCCAACGCATCAGCGAAGGCATCAGGGTCCTCCGGAGCTACGGCAAATCCGCAGTCCTCTCTGACGATCATCTCGGCGAGCCATCCTGGGTAATTGTTGAGCACCGGTAGGCCCGAGGCAATGTAATCAAAGAACTTGTTCGGCGAGGTGCCAAAATAGAAGGCCGGTATGTTGGCCAGTACCTGCAGCCCCAGGTCGGCGGAAGCCATGAGCCCGGCCAGGCGCTCTTTGTTCACTGGGTCATGGAATATGACATTGTCCAGCCCTTCGGCCTGGGCACGGCTTACCAGTGCCGGTTTGAGCTTTCCCTGGCCAATCAGCACCAGGCGAATATCATCGCGCCCGCGGGCCTTCAAACGTGCTGCGGCATCGAGCACCGCATCGAGTTTGTTGGCGATGCCATGGGTGCCGGCGAAAACCGCCATGAGCTGGCTGTGGCCCACCCCCTCCGGACGCCACGGCTGGGCTGGAGCATCAAAAATGTCCAAGTCGCAACCGTTGGGAATCATCGCCACCTTCGACGGTGCGACACCGCGAGAAACGATACCTTCGACGATGCCGGGGGACAGGCCGATTAGCCGGTGGGCAGAGCGATAGCTGGCCCACTCCAGCATCGACATGCCCCAAAGCACTGCTGGGTTGGTGATCACCCCCATGGCCTTGGGCAGTTCGGGCCACAGGTCGCGCACCTCGAAGACAAAAGGCTTATTGCGCAGCCAACGTGCGAAAATCCCTGGAATACCTGCGGTAAGCGGGGTGGTCGTGGCGAAAACCAGGTCATACTTGGCAGTCAACGCCACGCCTATGCTGCGTAGCGCGAACTTTATAAAGCTCACCGCTCGCTTGAGGAAACCGTCGCTGTTGGAGTAGGCCAAGTCGAACTCGATGACATCGATATCCTCAACTTTGCCTTCGCGCTTCCCGGACAGAAACGGCCCGGTCAATCCGGTGTTGCCGCCGCCATAGCTGCCGCAGACCATGGTCACTTGGTGGCCCTGGCTGATCAGGCGCCGCGCCATTTCGTACGAGCGGATACCCGTGGCGCCTTTGGGGGTCGAAAAATGCTGATGGAAATAGAGAACTCTCATAGTTACCAGTGATACTCCGTAATCAAGACCCCAGCTGCCGCCACTTCGACTTCAAGCACTGGTAAACGCGTTTTCTCAAGGTAGTAACGGGACTCCCACCCCTCCACCAGCTCGCAACGTACGATAGCGACATTGGCCGCAACCGATAGCCGCTGTGTGCCATTACTCACCCCGTTGCCGTCCAGCACCCAGTCCCCTGGGCGCAGACGCCAGCGCAGGATTGCCTTGCCAGTGAAACCAGCGATCTCATCGCGTACATGCAGGGAACTGGCGCCGAGGGTGACATGGCGATTATGGGTGGCGCCCTTGCCATCCCGATAACCCGCAGCGCAGGTGACGACTCCGTCGCCACGGGCCAGCGGTTCAAGGTTGCGGGTGCGTAGCCAATCACCGAACAAGAAGCGACTGAGCCGTGGCATCTGGTCCCGCTCATCGAACTCGACAGTGTTGTGGCTGGCAGTGCCTGGGAAATAGTTCAACCACTCGGCGTCAACGTTGTAGCTGAAGCTACCAGCATCGCGCAACAGGTTGTGCCCATCGTGCCATAGGTCCAGGTGCAAGGCATCGGCCTGCCCCGGGCGGAAACGGAAACGCGGATAGCGCAGCACCGCTTTACTGCTCCCCTCACGCAACACGACATACCCACCCTGGTCGAACTGCTGGCTGCCTAGACGTTCGGCAACCGCCACCGGAGCCGGCAAGCCCAGCCATTGCAGCGGTAAATCCCAAGCGCCAATCTCCCGGTAGGCGCGCTGACAGAGGAACAATGCCATGGCCAACTGTACCGAAGGACGGAAGTCACGGTAGTCGGTATCGGTCAGAGGCAGCAGGCGAGCGCCATCGTTTGCCCCGATGTTTGGAGCATCACCCGTCGACTCGTCGACAAAAGTGTACAACCAGCTCGCCGCCGCGCGAGCCTTGGCCTGGAAGCTCTGGGAAAGCGCCGGCAAATCTAACTTGCGCCGCCAGACCTCGACCATCGAGAAGGTATCCAGCATCACCCGGTGATAATTGACCGAATATTGACTGAAACTGCCATCACGCTCGATCAGCCGACAAGCCCGGTTCTCCAACCAGCGTCGCCCCGCCCGGTAGTAGCGCTCCCCCTCAGGGTGGCCATTTCTCATCAACCAGCTACCACCAATGTACAGCGCGGCGGCCTCTGACGTGCCGTGGTTGTTGTCCTGGGCCATCGCGTAACTGATGGTCGGCTCGATACGCTTGAGGTGCAGGTTAACCAGCGCCACCAAATCCGGCATCGGTTGATGATACTGATCAAGTATGACCGCGCTCATGGCCAGGTGCAGCAGGCGGATGGAAGCCTCCTGACCGCATTTCCAGTTCGGACCACGGTAAGGCGCGTTTTGCTGGCACCAGTGCGTCAACCATTGGTTCAACCGTGCGATGGCCGCATCGTCGCCATTACAAGCGCGCTGAGCAAAAGCCAAGGCCCAATCGAAACGAGAGGCCTCCCAGATGCATTTGATGTCACCCACGGCCCCATCGAAGTCCGCGATGCGCCACCACTCCCTTTCAGGGTCAGGTACACGCACGCCCGTCAAAGGATTCAGGTGCCAATCCGGCGGAGTCTCTCCCACAGCGACGGGCCAAAAACCGAAATAACGAACCTCGCTGGTCCATTGCCCGGCGTCCGGCAACTCTTGTATCTGGCGCGAAGGCTGGGCGAAAAACGGCCCCGAAGGGCTCTGCGCGCTCAGCCGCCGCACAGGGTTGAACCCGGTCTTCACGCCCAACCGGTAGCCCAATGCCCGGTACAAGTTGCCGGGACCGAGTGCCAACGCAGTCCTAGCCTTCACGATGAACAGGCTCATTGTGCACGCAGCAACTGCGCAACTTCGATACTGACGCGAGCCACTTCGAAGATTTCCTCACTTGGAATAGGCGCCGCCTTGCCCTGGTCTATCGCTGCGAGGAACGCTGCAGCGCATTCGGACTGGCCCTTGTTCTGCTTCCAGAGGTTAAGCTTCTTGAAACCTGGCCAGCCATAACCCTTGAGCTTGCGGAAGTTGTCCAGTTGCAACAGACGCCCGGCTGCGAACACTTCGATCCTCTCCTTGGGGAAGCTCGCCGCGCCGTTTGCCAGGTAGTGGATGGTACCGAACGAGCCATCTTCAAAGCCTAGAATGATCGAAGCCTTGTCTTCGGATACAGCCACTGCTGGCGAATCGCCCATTCTTCGGGCCTGGATGGACACAATCGGGCTGCCTACCAGGAAGCGCATCAGGTCGATGAAGTGACAGGCCTCGCCGATGATCCGCCCGCCGCCGACCGCGATATCCTGGGTCCAGTGGTCGCTGGGGATGGAGCCCGCGTTCATGGTCATGATCAACGCTTTCGGCTCCCTAACCGGGGCAAGCAAACTCTTCATCTTCTGCACTTGCGGGGCAAAGCGGCGGTTGAAGCCAACCATCAGCTGTGGGCCCTGCCCCCCTTGATGGGCACCGTCGTAAGCGGCTTTGACCTCCTCCAATTCCGGTAGTGTGATGGCCAGAGGTTTTTCTACGAAAACATGCTTGCCCGCCTGCAGTGCCTGGGATACAAACCGCGCATGGCTATCATGGCGAGTCACGATAGCAACTGTGTTAATGGCTGGGTCTTGCAGCATGGCCTGCAGGTCGGTGGAGGCTTGAACAAAACCTGCCTTTTCACCATGGACGACACTATTGATGCCGCCGGAAGTGACGATGGTATGGAACTGCGCACCGGCTGCCTTGAAAGCCGGGATCAAAACCCGCGAAGCGTAGTTACCCGCACCAATAAAGCCCACCACAGGTTTCTGCGGGTTCAAGGCGACCGGAGCCGATAGAGGAACCTGGCGGATTGCCCGCTCTGCAACAGCGGATGTGTATTGCAGCAGCATGCCAAGGCCAGATTTGTCTTCGGTCAACGCTGCATAGGCATCTGCAGCATCCTCGAATGCAAAACGATGAGTCACCAGCGCTTTGACGTTCAACTGCCCACTCGCCAACATGTCGAGCACGGCTTCGAAGTTTCTCTGCTGGGTCCAGCGTACAAACCCGAGCGGATAATCCTGGCCCTTTTCTTCGTAGTTTGGATCATAGCGGCCAGGCCCGTAAGAGCAGGACACCTGGAAGCTCAGCTCCTTCTCGTAGAAATCGGCACGGTTGAGTTCAAGGCCTGTAACTCCCACCAAGACGATACGCCCACGCTTACGGCACATACGAGCCGCCTGCGTCACCGGGTCGGAGGATTTTGTCGACGCGGTGATGATGACGCCATCAACCCCTTGCCCACGGCTAAAAGCCATGCCGGCAGCGATCGGATCTTCTCCCTTGCCTGGGTTACATACCTCTGCGCCATATTGACGAGCAATCTCGAGTTTGCTGTCATCGAAGTCGATCGCAAGCACACGACAACCCTGCGCGCGCAATAACTGGACAGTCAGCAAGCCGATCAAGCCGACCCCCGTTACCACGAAGGCTTCGCCCAAACTCGGTTGGGCTAGACGGATGCCTTGAAGACCAATGCTGGCGACAACCACGAACGCAGCGGACTCGTCATCCACGGTATCCGGGATACGCGCGCAAAGATTTTTCGGCACCTTGACCACGTCGGCATGCGGGCCATTGGACACAACCCGGTCACCGACCTTCAACCCTTCGACGCCTGCGCCGACTTCAGCGACCACGCCGACATTGCAGTAACCCAGCGGAAGAGGTTGCGACAGCTTGGACCGCACCGCCTCAATAGTTGTCATAAGGCCATCGGTCTTGACCTTTTCCAGCACCATACGAACTTTTTCGGGCTGCTGGCGCGCCTTCTCAAGGTAGGAGGCTTTGCCGAAACCGACCAGCATTCGCTCCGTTCCCGCCGAAATCAGCGACACACTGCTGTTGATGATCACATGTTCCCGCGAAACCTGAGGCGCAGGCGCTAGCGTAACGCTGGTGCCGCCTTTGGCCATATCTTGAAGAATCTGCTTCATAGCAACCTCAAATGCAAAAATCGGTTTAATTCAAACGATAGACGCCAAGAACTTAGGCGACTCAGCAATGGCTAGTCCTTACCCGTGAAGAAGTTCGAGATAAGATATTCATACGACTTCTTATGCTCACCGCAGATAAATTTGAAATTAACTTGCGACGTCGACGCATGTTCTTTATCGAATATACGCACGTTTGGAACATGCTCGATTTCCAATTTATGCATGCGCAATTGCTCAGCCACGAAGACTTCTTCACCAAACAAAAATCTTGGGTAGTCGACACTCGCCTTTTGCTGGAAGAAATTTTTCGTGAAAATCATGAAGGATCCATGAGCGCCATACATTTTCTGGGTGACCGAGGACTTCTGGGCCTGCGCTGGTGTTGTCCGACGCTTTTGCGATCGTGAGCGCACTTTTTCACGCATGCGCGCCAAACCAGAGTACCATTTGAACAGTACTGCACTTGAACAGACGGTCCGCATGAATTTAAATTTCTCTAATGAGGGCCGGTGCATGATTTTGGGGTTCAAATCACGTCCATCTTTATCGGAATAAATCCCCGGCGCAATCAGGCCTGTACACGAAGATGGCATATGTGCCGCCAGTGTGACGAAAAAGTCATCAGCCACGACCAGATCAACATTACACACCATGACATAGTCGAAGGCAGTCATGGGTTGGGTCAAGCTGGAAAGCGCACGATTGAAAGCTGGGAAGTAGCCTACATTATCATTCTTCAGATAGCGGTAGGTGAACGAAAACTGCTGCTCGGACATCATCTCAGGCGAAACAATCGTCGAATTGTCTGCCAGTATCACATCCAACTCAAGACCCGGGCACACCAGAAACGCTTTCTCCACTGACTCAAGGAAGCGTAAAGTGTCGTCATAGGCATTGTAGCAAACGGGCACGATACAGATTTTCATCTTTTTCTCATTAGCGAATCTTGGATTTTATCAAACAGGACAGCATAAGCCACTGAATAAGAAACACGAATGGCAGAGTCAGCCAGGTCAAGGAACTAACAATATAGGTTTGATAAGTGAACGCCACAAAAAAAATAAAGAACACAACGGCAAACGCACTTTCGCGCTTACACAATAAGTGCCAGTAGAACATATTACACAACAAGCCAAGAGCAAAACCAAAGAGCACGCTCCCCACCAAACCAAAATCATTAATCAAACCACGAAATATCGTAAAAAGATTCCCCTTGACATAGTCGCCATAAGTATAATACTCATCATATATACCCATTGGCAGTTCTCGATTATCACCTGCCAACTGAAAGAACGACATAAACGTATAAAACCCTCCCGTCAGGTAGTCATGCTTGTAGTTCATGAGCGACTCCCCTAAAAAACGCTCGGAAAACCAATCCGAAAATGCCGGCAAGTGCACTGAAGAGTAGGTCACCAAGTAAAACCGAAGCCTGTTTAAAACCTGCCCCAGATCATCAAGCTGGTAAATCCCACGCGACAGGAAAGAGGCGATAACCACTGGCAGCACCAACAGCCCGCACACAAACAAACTACGAAAACCTTTCGCATCAATAAGCGTATAATTTTTATTATAAATACGAGTAACCAGGATACCACCCAAGAACAAAAATATAGAAAAGAAAAATAATCCTTTCGCACTTTGCATTGCCATAACCAGCAAGGCCGGGACAAATGAAAAAACCAACACTAGCTTCCTGGAGCGTCCGTGTGAACGGGCACCGTATATCAGCCCCCCGAGAATCGCTGTACAGTAGCTAGCTTGAAGCCCAAGCTGAGCATATACACTAGAAACAATTTCGCCGGAGTAACGTTTTCCAGCATATACCCCTCCAGCCGATATTGGATTCTCGATCACCTGATCAATAGAGATACCCTGCTGGAGCACGCCAATGAAAATCATGATGGCTGAAAATACCGCCATAAGGTAAAATACCAGCGAATACAACCCACCATCAAAATAGAACTGAGCATTGAGTTTAAGATCATTCAAGGCGAACGCTTTCGACCATGAAAACACTAGCCCTGATAATGAGAATGCCAAGCAGAACGTCAATATATAAATCAAGGCCAAGGGGTTAACAGGCGCTTCAAAAGCCGCCAGGAGTGGGAGGGCCGTATAAAGAAACCAAAACAGGAACAAAATTGAAGCCGGGTTGAGCCACACGCCCACCCCTTTACGTGAGCACCATGCGCCGACCAGGAAAAGAGACGCGATGAATAGGTTTACCACTTTGAAAAACCAGAATTCATCCACGATCAGTCTTCCCTTTATATTTCCTGAGAAATGCGATTAACAGGAACAGCTCTGCCAACACGAATGCAGAGGCTGCACCAAAGGCGTTGAATACATGCGACAACACAAGCGACAGCACGAATATGCATGCACCAACAAGGAACACGGCAGACGCAAAATATGCCTGGGCATTGAGTAAGTTCAGCCCTACCGCCCCGAACATTGCATTCGCAACACCAAACATGACCGCCGGAGCCATCAGCGCAATGAGCAAGACCGTCTCACCCTCGAACCCAGGCAGAAAACCAAACTCATGACCAGCCCATATCGCACCCACTGTAAGTGGCAATAAAACCAGCATCATCAGGAGCTGCAGACGGGTGCTCCGCCATATCAACGAGCGCGCCATTTCTGGTCTCTTTTCTTTTTCATCGAGCAATGACCAAGCCTTGACCGCCTTGGGAGCAAAAACCTGATTCAAGGGACGTGCCAGCGCCTGAATGCTCTTGATTATTTTTTCTGAAAGCGCATAAGCAGCCACAGCCGCCGCGTCTGAAAGCGCTGACAAAATCAACACATTCGCACCACGGAAGAGCGTCACCGAGAGATTGCCAAAAAATAAATGGCGCCCCTCAACAAGATTCAAAGCAATCTCGCGTCGACTAATAAAGCGCAGCGACGAAATTCCGAAATGACGCATGACAATAATAATTGCCACAACGCCAGAAGCCAGGAAACTCCCAGCTAAAATCACACATGCGACAACCAAATCAGCGGCATCGTGTACCAGTAAGTATATAGCGCCTACAGCCGCGAACCTCGAGGTAGTAATGCTGACTGCTAATGCGAAATTTCGCTCGATCGCTTGAAAATAAAAATTGCTCTGCAATATCATCCCCAAAACAAATATCAACCAGATCGCTAAAAGTTCCGTTTTCGCTCCAGGCACTAAAGCACTACCGCTGATCAACATGATAGCTGAGACGAAGAACAGCACCAATCGCGCGCCAAGCATATTGAAAAAGCACGCTGCTTCGTTCTCCGGGCGTCCATGCTTCCTAGACTCGATGATCGCCTGCACTCCGCTGGTGTCGAAACTGTAGAGACATATCGTCAGCACATAAAAAGCCACGGCCTCGGCAACGACAAGGCTGGCAAACGCATCTTTCCCTAACACCACTAGTAAATAGGGGAATACAAACAATGGGAACAATGCATTAGCCCCTTGAATCGCCACAAGAGACAAGGCATTCACTGCATTGGACTTAAATCTCATCAGCATTCTTTCACTTTAACTATCGCCTATTTAGCCTAACGCACAAGCCTTGCGTGCAGTTTGTCAAAAGGCATAGCGTCGGCGTCTTTCTCAGAGATAATTAGTTCACCGCGCAGTTCGATAGGCCAGTCGATAGCAAGCGTAGGGTCACTCCATATCAGCGAACCCTCAGCTTCCTTGTTGTAGTAATCAGTGGTCTTGTACAGAAAATGTGTATCATCCTCTAATGCTACGAACCCGTGGGCGAAACCCTCGGGAATCCAGAGCATTTTCTTGTTTGCTGCGCTCAACTCTACGCCTACCCATTCTCCATAAGTGCTTGAGTCCGGCCGAATGTCAACGGCAACGTCGAACGCTGCACCTTTTACCACACGAACCAGCTTCCCTTGTGCGTAAGGCGCGGCCTGAAAATGCAGTCCTCTCAATACACCGCGGCTTGAAGAAGAATGATTGTCTTGCACGAATGGCCGAGGTGTTTCTAGCCCGAGTTCAGTAAGCGCAGAGTGGAACGTGCGATCGTTATAACTTTCGAAGAAGCAACCTCGCTCGTCCTCGAATACTCTAGGCTCGATTACTACGACGTCTGGAATCGCGGTTTGGGTAAGTTTCACGCGTGGCGCCCCTCTATCAGAGAAGCCAGATATTGACCGTAGTCCGTTTTTTTCAGCCGTGCAGCTTGTTCCGCCAATTCGGACTGGTCGATCCACCCTTGATTGAAGGCAATCTCCTCCAAGCAGGCCACTTTCAGGCCTTGGCGTTGCTCGATGGTATGGACGAACTGACCTGCTTCGAGCAAGGAGGCATGGGTGCCTGTGTCCAGCCATGCAAACCCGCGCCCAAGCATCTCGACGCTCAAACTGCGGTCCTCAAGGTAGAAACGATTGATATCAGTGATTTCCAGCTCCCCCCTGGCGGATGGCTTGATGGACTTGGCAACCTCCACCACACGATTATCGTAGAAGTACAAGCCGGTCACCGCGTAGTTCGATTTAGGCGCACTCGGCTTCTCCTCGATGCTTATGGCTTGGCCAGCCGTATTAAATTCAACGACGCCAAAGCGCTCCGGGCCCGAGACATGGTATCCGAACACAGTGGCACCATGCTTACGCGCTCCGGCTTTTTTTAGATGCTCGGAAAAGTGCTGACCATAGAAAATGTTGTCGCCCAGAATCAGGCAGCAGTCATCATCACCGATAAATTCCTGACCAATAATGAATGCCTGCGCAAGCCCATCTGGGGAAGGCTGCTCTGCATAACTCAGAGAAATACCAAACTGACGCCCATCACCCAGAAGGTTGCGAAAATTAGGAAGATCCGTGGGCGTGGAAATGATAAGAACTTCCCGTATCCCCGCCAGCATCAATATCGACAGCGGGTAATAAATCATGGGCTTATCGTAGATAGGCAACAATTGCTTCGACACACCCAAAGTGATCGGGTGCAACCGAGTGCCCGAGCCACCAGCGAGAATAATACCTTTACGACTCATGTTATAAACCCTGTATCTCTGTCAGCATGCGATCAACACCCTCTTGCCACACGGGTAGCCTTATCCTGAGTGCGGCCTGCACCCGACTTGTATCCATACGTGAATTAAGTGGCCGCTGAGCAGGCGTTGGGTAGGCACGACTCGGGATTTCTTCAACCGTCTCTACGCGCAGTTGCATACCCAGTGCACGCGCAGTTTCGATCACGTGGCAGGCATATCCATGCCAACTCACTTCCCCACCAGCCGCGAGATGATAAATGCCACCATCGATAGCACCGGTCGCCGCGGCCTTGAGTGCATGAGCGGTGACATCCGCAATCAGCTCCGCCCCTGTGGGAGCGCCTACCTGGTCGCTCACTACCTGGAGCTTCTGCCTTTCAGATGCCAAACGTAACATCACCTTGGCAAAATTGTTCCCACGCGTGCCATACACCCAACTGGTACGGAAAATAAGGTGACTGCAGCCACTACGCTGGATGGCACGCTCGCCCTCCAGTTTGCTACGCCCATAAACGTTCAGTGGTGATACCGTGTCTTGCTCTGCCCACGGCGCACGCCCCCCGCCCGAAAATACGTAATCGGTAGAGTAATGGATGAGCCAGCAGCCGCTGCTAGCAGCGTAATCAGCCAAGATGCCTACAGCTTCGGCATTGATACGAAATGCAAGCGCCTGGTCGGCTTCTGCTTTATCCACTGCGGTATAGGCCGCGGCGTTAACGATAAAATCCGGCTTGACCACTTCCAGCGTCCGCTGCAACCCTGACAAATCAGCAAGATCCCCTATCAAGGCGCCCTGCCCTTGTCTACCAAGCGCAACAATTTCACCCAGGCACTGCAATGAGCGCTTCAGTTCCCAGCCGACCTGACCATCCTGACCCAACAGTAAGATCTTCATGCTTGCGAACCATCGCCGTATTGCTTGTCGAGCCAAGACTGATAAGCACCGCTCTTGATGCGCTCCACCCATGAAGGGTTGTCCAGGTACCATTGGACCGTTTTGCGTATACCTGACTCGAATGTCTCATCAGGTTTCCAGCCAAGCTCACGCTCGATTTTCGAGGCATCGATTGCATAACGCTGATCATGACCAGGTCGGTCCTTCACATACGAAATCAATTCTTCATAGGCCTTCCCCTCAAGGCCAGACGCACGCATCGCCGCACAAGCCGCCGTATTGCTAGCCAGAGGCTTCAACTCATCAAGGATAGAACAGAGCGTCTTGACAACGTCAATATTCTTCTTTTCGTTGTGGCCACCGACATTGTAGGTCTCGCCTACCTGGCCACACGTAAGTACTTGGTAAAGCGCACGGGCATGGTCTTCAACATACAACCAGTCCCGAACCTGATCACCCTTACCGTAAACAGGCAACGGCTTACCCTGAAGGGCATTGAGAATAATCAACGGGATCAGCTTTTCTGGGAAGTGGTACGGGCCATAATTATTGGAACAGTTGGTAATCAGCGTGGGCAAACCGTAAGTTCGCTTCCAGGCACGTACCAAATGATCGGAACTAGCCTTACTTGCCGAGTAAGGGGAACTCGGTGCGTAAGGCGTCGCCTCGGTAAACAACGAAGACGTATCGTGCAAGTCACCATAGACCTCATCGGTGGAGATATGATGAAAACGGAACGTTGATTTATTGGGCTCACCTAATTTATTCCAGTACTCACGCGCGACTTCCAACAGGTTGTACGTGCCGACTATATTGGTCTCAATGAATGCCGCAGGCCCATCGATAGAGCGATCAACGTGTGACTCCGCAGCAAGATGCATTAGCACGTCGGGTCGAAACTCATGAAAAACCTCTGCCAAAGCAGCGCGGTTACAAATATCGACGCGCCGGAAGCAGTACCGCTCGTTGTCACTGACGCTCGCCAAAGATTCCAGATTACCGGCATAGGTCAGCTTGTCTACGTTGCAGACACTGTGTTCAGTGTGATCGATGATATGCCGAATCACCGCAGAGCCGATAAACCCTGCACCGCCAGTCACAAGGATTTTCATGCCGACCACACTCCTCGCGTATCCACCACCTTGAGGGCATCGATACGATCGTGCTTGATATTCTTGAATTGTTTATGATCTACCAGAAGAATCAGGATATTGGCTTGCTGCAATGCAGTCTGAATATCGACCAACTCGAGCCCGGTAGCCAAGCTGGATGGTAATGCGGTGATATTGGGCTCCACTGCCAAAACCTTGCCAGGGTGTGCCCCCTGGATATGCTGGACAATTGAAACCGCAGGGCTCTCCCGGAGGTCATCGATATCAGGCTTGAATGCCAGTCCCAGGCACGCAATCGTGACGTCTTTAGCGGTTTTGTCAGCGTTGGCCTGCAGGTACTCGGCAACCGCCAGCTTTGCCTTATCGAGCACCCAGAACGGTTTGCTATCGTTGACTTCTCGCGCAGTACGGATCAGCCGAGCCAGCTCAGGTGTCTTACTAACGATGAACCAGGGATCGACAGCGATACAATGTCCGCCGACCCCAGGGCCCGGCTGAAGAATATTAACACGGGGGTGCCGATTGGCGAGGCGAATAAGCTCCCAAACATTGATTCCCAACTCATCGCAAATAATGGAAAGTTCATTGGCAAACGCAATATTCGTATCACGGAAGCTATTTTCAGTCAGCTTGCACATTTCCGCAGTACGCGCGTTAGTAATTACACACTCGCCCTCTACAAAAATTTGATAGAGCGAAGCCGCAGCGGTAGAGCATTTAGGTGTCATTCCACCAATAACACGATCATTCTGCACCAGCTCACGGAGTACATGACCAGGCAATACGCGCTCCGGACAATGTGCAATGCGAATATCAGAGTCTTCCCCATGGGTTTGAGGGAAAGTCAGATCCGCACGAGCTTCGGCCAACCAAGCCGACATCTGTTCAGTAGCTCCGACAGGGGAAGTCGACTCCAGAATAACCAAATCCCCCGTCTTGAGTACAGGAGCAATGGCTTTACAAGCGGACTCGATATAGCTCAGGTCTGGCTCGTAATCCGCCTTGAACGGAGTGGGAACAGCAATTAGAAACGCATCAGCTGGCTCGGGTACGGAAGTGGCGCGCAGGTAACCATTGGTGACCGCAGCATGAACCACCATGTCGAGATCAGGTTCTACGATATGAATGTTTCCCTGATTGATCGTTTCAACGGCTTTCGCGTTCACATCGACGCCGATCACCTGCTTTTTCCGCGAAGCGAATACCGCAGCGGTTGGCAGTCCAATATACCCGAGACCAATAACCGAAATAGTTTCGAATGCCATGTCAATCCTTACAATTCAAGTGTTCCGCTGATCCAATTATCGCTTCGACTTGCGATGATCATTCTTTAAATTTTGAGAAGCGCCTCAATTATGCGCTGACTGGCAGCGCCGTCCCCATAAGGGTTATGGGCGTAGCTCATCGCACGGTATGCTTGCTCGTCATCAAGCAAGCGACTAAGGGCGCTCACGATCTGGTCCACTTTGGTACCGACGAGTTGCACGGTACCAGCCTCTACAGCCTCCGGTCGCTCAGTGGTGTCCCGCATGACCAATACCGGCTTGCCGAGTGAAGGCGCTTCCTCCTGGATACCACCGGAATCTGTGAGGATGATATAAGAGCGGCTCATCAAATACACAAATGGCAAATAGTCAAGTGGTTCGATCAGATGTACGTTCTTGATGCCACTCAGCAACCGATTCACAGGCTCACGGACGTTCGGATTCAGATGCACTGGATACACGATTTCAACATCAGGGTGTTGCTTGGCAACGACGGAAAGTGCTTGACAAATACGCTCAAAACCTTCGCCGAAGCTCTCTCGGCGGTGGCCAGTCACTAAAATCACTTTCCTCTCGGCATCTAGGAATGCTGTCGGAGCCGCCGCGGTCGCTCTTAAGTCATCATCAGTTTTCAGACGATCGACTACATCCAACAAGGCATCAATTACCGTATTTCCGGTAACTACAATCCCGGAGACGTCTACACCCTCTCGAAGTAAATTCGCACTCGACGTTTCTGTAGGAGCGAAATGCAATTTAGCAAGTGCACCAGTTAGCTTACGATTCGCTTCTTCTGGCCAAGGTGAGTAGAGATTTCCTGTCCGTAATCCAGCTTCGACGTGGGCAACAGGAATTTGTTGATAATATGCAGCCAACGTCGTAGCAAAGGTCGTTGCTGTATCACCATGAACCAACACAATATCTGGACGAAAATGTCGAAAGACCTCTTTCATGCCTTGCAAGATAGCAACGGTTACATCCGTTAAATCCTGTCCGGACTTCATAATATTGAGGTCAAAATGTGGCTCGATGCCAAAAAGCCCCAGCACCTGATCAAGCATTTCTCGATGCTGACCGGTAACACAAACCCTCGCATCGAAACGAGAATCAGCCGCAAGCGCGAGTGCCAAAGGCGCCATTTTTATGGCTTCGGGGCGGGTACCAAACACACATAATGTTTTCAAGACTACAAGCTCCAAACTGACTTATGTCAGCATCAAATGCGATTACGAAACCGTGTGAGCGATTCAAAGCCCTTTATACCTTTTTCCAGCCTCTAGAGCAGCAGTATTACCGGTTTTTGTACCCCTCACGCCAGAACGTAACTCGCTTAACTGCTCTCCCTTCTGAGCCAGCCCATCCTCATGGCTCACATTGCTCATGTGCAGCCATAGTAGCAATACGCCACTTCCGATTCACATTAGATACCGATGTAGGGCTGGCGGACTTCTTCAACCCTAGACCTCGAGTGATCACAATGGATTCATTAAAGTACACCAAACGAGCCTCTCGCTTCAGCTCCGCTCGCAGCGCTGCGAGCTCATCTTGAAGCTTCACTAGGTTTATTGCATATTTTTTGGATATGTGTATCTTTATCGTTCTCACACTCATAAACCGCCAAGCCAAGCCTCGCATCAACTTCTCGAATCTGGTTTGCAATAATAATTTTCAGGCGTCGAGCTAGCCGAGCCCGTTCACAAATAATTGCATATGAGAAAGGATCATTAAGACAATGAGCCCCCATCGATACCATTCTCATGTCACATCTTCAAGCCAGCAAACGCAGAAATTAAATATAATGGCTTCGGATCCAGCTGCTTAATTTCAAATAACTCATTAAGATTGGAGAAAGTCCGCTCTGGCGCTTCGCCCAAATGGGTATAATCCTTGGCAAGGCAAAACAAATCAAACGCTTCCTGAGGTGCAGGGTGGGAAGCGTGAGATAAGTTGCTCACGTCACGAGCCTGTCAGTTAGAGATAGATCGAGACAGGAGCTTTATTACCTTTTAACTGGCCATTCACCCAGCAGTACAATCTCTGTCCATTCTCGCACTTCCCGCCCCTAGCAAAAGGCCTAGCCATGCTCATCATTCAGGCAGCAGCCCCAGCTAGCCCTCACGCATACGCAACCATTGACTGCGCGCAACACCAGCAAACACCCCAAAAACAGTAGCGAAAAGCGCGGTAAGAATCAGCACCAACATCTTCTTCGGCTTGACAGGTGTCACCGGCTGCTCGACAGCACCGTCCTGTCGGTACACGGAGACAACCTCAGCACCCACTTTCAGATTACGATACAGCTCTAACGCTTGCTGCTTCCTCCTCAAGTTCTCAATGAAGGGGTCGTCTGATGCACGCGACTCAAGGTTGGCGATCTCTTTTTCCAAGGCATCACTACCACGCATGTAGCTCAAACTACCCTCCATGACCGCAGACACTTCAGTTGATAGTGCTCCCGAGATCAATGGGGGTTTTTTCAGCCCGATGGCTTTTGCTACTACCAGAGCCTCCTTCAGCCTGGCGATTTGGTCTTCTCGTTCCTTGCGTGCGCTTGCCCTATCTCCAGCGATCTGTTGCTCAATATTGTCGGCTTTGACCTGCATCTCACTTTGGTTAATTTTCAGCACTTCTGGCTTCGCGACATCCGCAGCCATCTCAGCATAGCGAACAGCCCAACTGGCAGCCCGTTGAGGGTCTTCAACATTGACAGTGATTACATAGCGGCTTGGGGAGTCCTTCGCAGCAACTGCTACATTTAACGCCTTTGCATATTCTCTATACAATAAATCCCACGAACCGCCGCGCTCGTTCTCCGGCAGACTAGGCAGATATACTGTACGGAAAAACTTATTCCGTAACGCTTCCGACTGCAGGGCCCTCAGATAAACCTCATAGACATCCTTGACCGTCCAAACACCAAGCCCGACTTCACTTCCTCGACCGTAATTCAACTGAGCGATGTCTGTTTGACTGGGGGGTTGCACATACAGCTTCGCCTCGTAAACCGGCTTTGCCACCATCACGTAAACCACCCCTACGAGAAATACCGGTACTGCTGCGGCTATCATCCAGACCTTTTGTCGCCAAGCTCCTTGGATCAGTTCGAATAGACTAATTTCATCACCACTTCTCAGGCGTTCACGATTATCGCGCATCTACTGTGTTTTTCCTTGGTTCACGTCTATCCGCATGCTCCGGCGGCCCCATCAACCGTCCGTCTGTCGGAAATATAGGGCCTTAGTGAAGCGTAGCGTCATTTTGCCAACCTGCTCGTTGTGCCTTATGCCTAAGCATTAATCAATAGTAGAGGCAACTCAACCGAGGAAGTTCCCCGCTTCCCGACCAACCCCCAGCCCTCCGCCAAGCGGTCATCCCGGTATGCTGATCTCCAGCTCCAATCCCAGCCTCGAGAAGCACCGCCGCAACGCCTGGGCCAGCGCCTGCTTCGCCTTCCCCTCACCATGCACAAGTACAACCTTTTTCACCGCATTGCCTTGCCCTAGAGCAAACCGCACCAAGCCTTCCTGGTCGGCATGCCCCGAATACCCCTCCAGCGTCATGACCTTCGCACGAATCTCAAGCATTCGTCCATCCAGGTCAACCCCCACCACGCCTCCAGCCTTCTGGCTGGCCTGAATGAAAGCCCCAGGCGTCCCTCTGGCCTGATACCCAACGAACATCACCTCATGCCGTGGATCCCCCAGCATGGCCTTGAGGTAATTGACGATTCGCCCACCAGAACACATGCCATTACCAGCAATAACGATAGCAGGCCGCCCCGTGCTCTTGAGGTAATTGACGACCTGCTGATGCCTGGCATGCGTGTCGACACAGATCAACTGACCGAACCCGAGAGGATCACGCCCCTCCCCCAGCCGCTGCCTGGCTTCGTCATTCCAGTACTGGTGCAGCGCCCTATATGCCCGAGTCACCCGTTGAGCCAGGGGCGAGTCGAGGATGATGGGGAGTTGGGACCAGTCCAGAGGATCGCCGTCAGCCTTCTCGGTCGGGCTAGCCAGCAAGGCCTTGCGATGAAGGATGTCTTCGATCTCGTACAGCAGCTCCTGAGTACGGCCAAGGCTGAACGCAGGGATGAGAATGGTACCCTGGTCGGCCAGGGCGCGATCGATGGCGGCCTCCAGGCGCTGCTGGCGTTCGCTACGGTCGGGATGCAGACGATCGCCGTAGGTGCTTTCCAGCACCAACAGGTCGGCGCGCTCCGGAGGCTGCAGGGGGCGCAGCAAAGGATTGCAGGGGGCGCCGAGGTCGCCGGAGAAGACCACACGGGTACTTGGCTCACCTTGCGTGTAACGCACATCGCACTCCACATAGGCCGAGCCGAGCAGGTGGCCGGCACGCTGCAGGCGTATACGGCACTGCAGCCCCTCACGGTCGACGACGCGGTACCACTGTTCGAACGGCACGGGCTCGATGAGGCCATTCAACAACTCGAGGTAACGGGCCACGTGGGTGGGTTCGCTGCTGATGCCGAGCTTGTAGGCGTCTTCGAGAATCAGCGGCAGAAGCACCGCCGAGGGTTCGCTGCAGAGGATCGGGCCGCGGTAACCGGCGGCGAGCAACGCGGGGACCCGGCCCACATGATCGAGGTGGACATGGGTGATGACCAGGGCCTGAATGCCTTCGATAGCGAAGCCTAGGGATGAAAACTCACCCTCGGGGCTGGCTTCGGCACCTTGTTCCAGGCCGCAGTCGATCAGGAGACTGGTAGTGCTGTCGAGGTGCAACTGGTGGCAGGAACCGGTGACACCCCGGGTGCCGCCATGATGCGCAAGGGCGGGATATGCCATGCTGCTGATGCCTTTCGGGTGCGAGAAGTGAAGCGCCCTATTACTCCATGCCTCTGCCTGCACTTACGTCAGAGGATTCTCAAAACAGCATAGGAAAAGCCCTTTAACTACGAGACAGCGCCGCCTCGCGCGCAGCAGCTCGGATCTTGCGCTTGCTGCGCAATACGCCATAAGCCCCCAGCAACGGGCCAACGGCCAGGCCGACGACCAATGCTGCCAGCACCAGGATCGCCACCGGCACGGCCGGCGCCGACCAGCCGAACAGCATCAGGGATACCGTTTGCTGGTTCTCCAGAACGAAGAACAGGACCACTGCCGCCAACAGCAGCACGAACAACGCCGCGATGGCGCGCTTGAGGTTACGCATCAGGCTGTTCCTTTTTCGATCAGTGCGGGACCTGGTCTTCTTCGTTGACCCGGTCGCGCAGTTCCTTGCCTGGCTTGAAGTGTGGCACGTACTTGCCTTCGAGGTTCACCGACTGGCCGGTCTTGGGGTTGCGACCTACCCGTGGCGCCCGGTAGTGCAGGGAAAAGCTGCCAAAACCACGGATCTCGATGCGATCGCCAGTGGCCAGGCATTGTGACATCTGCTCAAGCATGGTCTTGATGGCCAACTCCACGTCCTTGGACGAGAGCAGCCCCTGATGGGTGACAATACGTTCGATCAGCTCCGACTTCGTCATATTTTTCCCTTCGTTATCAAGCAGCTAGATCATTGCTTAACCAGTTTGTAGCACGGTACGGCAGATTTGAACAGGGTGGTTCTTGACTTAATAAAAAAATTCAAGATTGAACGAAGTGAAATATGTCTTGAACTGGATGGGCTTGGCAGGGATTGGGTTGGGGCCGAGGGGGGGCACACCTTAAGGCGCATGGTGCCTGCAAGATCGCGCGGGCGGCGCTCGATTTGCCGACCAAAACCCACGACGCCCTTATCCACCCCGCAACAAAGCTCAAAAAAAAAGGGCGACCCCGAAGGTCGCCCTCTTTTACCGATCAAACAGAACTTAGTTCTGCTTGGCCATCGCTTCGCGCAGCAGCGCAGCCATGGTGGTGTCGGCAGCCGCTTCCGGAGCGTTTTTCAGGCTCTGGATGGCTTCGCGCTCTTCAGCGTCGTCCTTCGACTTGATGGACAGGCTGATGACGCGGGACTTGCGGTCGACGCTGATGATCTTGGCTTCGATCTCGTCGCCTTCCTTCAGCACGTTACGGGCGTCTTCGACGCGGTCACGGCTGATTTCGGAAGCCTTCAGAGTAGCCTCGATGTCGTCGGCCAGGGTGACGATGGCGCCCTTGGCGTCAACTTCCTTGACGGTACCCTTGACGATAGCGCCCTTGTCGTTCAGAGCAACGAAGTTGGAGAACGGATCGTCTTCCAGTTGCTTGATACCCAGGGAGATGCGCTCGCGCTCTGGATCGACCGACAGGATGACGGTTTCCAGCTCGTCGCCCTTCTTGAAGCGACGTACGGCTTCTTCGCCGGACTCGTTCCAGGAGATGTCGGACAGGTGAACCAGGCCGTCGATGCCGCCTTCCAGGCCAATGAAGATACCGAAGTCGGTGATCGACTTGATGGTACCGGTGATCTTGTCACCTTTGTTGAACTGGCTGGAGAAGTCTTCCCATGGGTTGGACTTGCACTGCTTGATGCCCAGGGAGATACGACGACGCTCTTCGTCGATGTCCAGAACCATGACTTCCACTTCGTCGCCAACCTGAACGACTTTCGACGGGTGGATGTTCTTGTTGGTCCAGTCCATTTCGGAAACGTGTACCAGACCTTCGACGCCTTCTTCCAGCTCGGCGAAGCAGCCGTAGTCGGTCAGGTTGGTGACGCGAGCCTGTACGCGGGTACCTTCTGGGTAGCGCGAGGTGATGGCGACCCATGGATCTTCGCCCATCTGCTTCAGACCCAGGGAAACGCGGTTGCGCTCACGGTCGAACTTCAGGACGCGAACGTCGACTTCATCGCCAACATTGACGATTTCCGACGGGTGCTTGATGCGCTTCCAAGCCATGTCGGTGATGTGCAGCAGGCCGTCGATACCACCCAGGTCCACGAAGGCACCGTAGTCGGTGAGGTTCTTGACGATACCCTTGACCTGTTGGCCTTCCTGCAGGGTTTCCAGCAGGGCTTCGCGTTCGGCGCTGTTCTCGGCTTCCAGCACGCTGCGACGGGAAACGACAACGTTGTTGCGCTTCTGGTCCAGCTTGATGACCTTGAATTCCAGCTCTTTGCCTTCCAGGTGGGTGGTGTCGCGCACAGGGCGGACATCGACCAGGGAGCCTGGCAGGAACGCACGGATGCCGTTAACGTCGACAGTGAAGCCGCCCTTAACCTTACCGTTGATAACGCCCTTGACCACTTCTTCGGCGGCGAAAGCTGCTTCCAGAACAATCCAGCACTCGGCGCGCTTGGCTTTTTCACGGGACAGCTTGGTTTCGCCAAAGCCGTCTTCGACCGCGTCCAGCGCAACGTGAACTTCGTCACCGACCTTGATGGTCAGCTCGCCAGCTTCGTTGATGAACTGCTCGAGCGGGATGACGCCCTCGGACTTCAGGCCAGCGTGAACGGTAACCCAGTCGCCGTCGATGTCGACAACGATACCGGTGATGATCGCGCCCGGCTGCAGATTGAGGGTTTTCAGGCTTTCTTCAAAGAGTTCTGCAAAGCTTTCGCTCATTTTAATTCCTGTAGATTCGGGCGAAACAGACGCCCATCGCCACATTCCAGACAATGTGGGTTTCGTTCATGTAAAGGAAGACCGGCAGGACGTTGACTGGTGACCCTGCCTGCCTTCCTGGCTATCAGAGCAGATCGCGCTGGGCGAGCTCGCTCCTGATGCGTTGCAACACCTGCTCGATGGACAACTCGGTGGAGTCCAGCTGGATGGCATCGGCCGCTGGTTTCAGCGGGGCTACCGCACGCTGGGTGTCGCGCTCGTCGCGCGCACGAATCTCATCTAGCAGACTCGCCAGACTAACATCATCGCCCTTCGCCTTCAACTGCAAATAACGGCGTCGAGCACGTTCCTCCGCACTGGCGGTGAGGAAGACCTTCAAGGGCGCGTCCGGGAACACCACGGTGCCCATGTCGCGGCCATCGGCGATCAGCCCGGGGGCTTCGCGGAAGGCACGCTGGCGTTGCAGCAACGCTTCGCGCACCGCTGGCAGCGAGGCGACCATCGAGGCGCCGGCGCCGACCGTCTCGGTGCGGATGACATTGCTGACATCCTCGCCTTCGAGGATGATCTGTTGCAGCTTACCCGGTTCCGCGGCGATGAACTGCACATCCAGATGGGCGGCCAAGGCCTTGAGCAGTTCCTCGTTGGTCAGGTCGACGCCGTGGTTGGTGGCGTTGAAGGCCAGCAGGCGGTAGAGGGCGCCGGAGTCCAGCAGCTTCCAGCCCAACTCGCGGGCCAGCAGGCCAGCCACGGTGCCCTTGCCCGAGCCGCTTGGCCCGTCGATGGTGATGACCGGTGCTTGCGAACTCACGACTTGCCCTCTTCTGCAACACGGATGCCGACTTCAGCGCACAGCGCCAGGAAGTTCGGGAAGGAGGTGGCGACATTGGCGCAGTCATGGATGCGGATCGGCGCCGTGGCACGCAGCGATGCCACGCTGAAGGCCATGGCGATACGGTGGTCGCCGTGGCCATGCACTTCGCCCCCCCCGATCGGGCCGCCGTCGATGATGATGCCGTCCGGGGTCGGTTGGCACTTCACGCCCAGGGTGACCAGGCCGTCGGCCATGACCTGGATACGGTCGGACTCCTTGACCCGCAGTTCCTCGGCGCCCCGCAGCACGGTACGGCCTTCGGCACAGGCCGCGGCGACGAACAGCACCGGGAACTCGTCGATGGCCAGCGGCACCAGGTTTTCCGGGATCTCGATCCCCTTGAGCTTCGCCCCACGCACGCGCAGGTCGGCCACCGGCTCGCCGCCGACTTCACGCTGGTTCTCCAGGGTGATGTCACCGCCCATCAGGCGCAGGATGTCGATCACGCCGGTGCGGGTCGGGTTGATGCCGACGTGTTCGAGCACCAACTCCGAACCCTCGGCGATGGACGCCGCCACCAGGAAGAAGGCTGCCGAGGAGATGTCGGCCGGCACTTCGATACGGGTCGCGGTGAGCTTGCCGCCGGATTGCAGCGAGGCGACCGGGCCGTTGGACTCCACGGCATAGCCGAAGCCGCGCAACATGCGCTCGGTGTGGTCGCGGGTCGGCGCCGGCTCGGTGACGGTGGTGGTGCCTTCGGCGTACAGGCCGGCCAGCAGCAGGCAGGATTTGACCTGGGCACTGGCCATCGGCAGGGTGTAGTTCAGCGCCTTGAGCGTGTGACCGCCACGGATGGTCAGCGGCGGACGGCCCTCGGGGCCGGTCTCGACCACGGCACCCATCTCGCGCAGCGGGTTGGCCACACGGTTCATCGGGCGCTTGGACAGCGAAGCGTCGCCCGTCATGGTCACGTCGAACGGCTGGGCGGCCAGCAGGCCAGACAGCAAGCGCATCGAGGTGCCGGAATTACCCAGGTAGATCGGCCCGGGTGGCGGTTTCAGGCCATGCAGGCCGACACCATGGATGGTCACCTTGCCATGGTGCGGGCCTTCGATGACCACCCCCATGTCGCGGAAGGCCTGCAGGGTCGCCAGGGCATCCTCGCCTTCGAGGAAACCTTCGACCTCGGTGGTGCCTTCGGCCAGCGAGCCAAGCATGATCGAGCGGTGGGATATGGATTTGTCGCCCGGTACGCGGATCCGTCCGGACAGGCGGCCACCAGGTTGGGCCAGGAAAATCAGATCGTTGGCGTTCATAGCGTCCACATAGGCCCGGCGGGCCAGGATTTTACTGAAATGCTCGCGGGCGACCCGGGCGCGGGTGAACACACCCAGCAGTTGGTGCCCGTCCCCTGCATCGACCGCGTCGCGCAAGGCGTCGAGGTCGCTGCGAAATGTATCCAGGGTGCGCAGGACGGCCTCGCGATTGGCGAGAAAGATGTCGTGCCACATGATCGGGTCGCTGCCGGCGATTCTCGTGAAATCGCGGAAGCCCCCCGCAGCGTACCGGAAGATATCCAGGTTTTCATTGCGCTTGGCCAGGGAGTCGACCAGGCCGAAGGCCAGCAGGTGCGGCAGGTGGCTGGTGGCGGCCAGGACCTCGTCGTGGCGCTCCACCGGCATGTGCTCCACATCCGCCTCCAGCGCGCGCCACAGGCGGTCGACCAGCGCCAGCGCGGCGGGGTCGGTCTCGGCCAGTGGCGTGAGGATCACCTTGTGGCGACGGAACAGCGCGGCATTGGAGGCCTCCACCCCGCTCTGTTCGGAGCCGGCGATCGGGTGGCCGGGGACGAAGCGCGGCAGGCGCTCGGCGAAGGCCGCACGGGCCGCGCGCACCACATTGCCCTTGGCACTGCCGACGTCGGTGATGACGGCATCGCCCAGGTCCAGGTCGGCGAGGCGGGCGAGCACTTTCTCCATGGCCAGGATGGGCACGGCCAACTGGATCACGTCGGCGCCGACGCAGGCTGCGGCGAGGTCTTCTTCGCAGCGGTCGACCACGCCCAGGGCCACGGCCTGCTTGCGCGACGGGGCGTCCAGGTCGACGCCGACCACCTCGCGGCACAGGCCGCTTTCACGCAGGCCCTTGGCGAAGGAACCGCCGATCAGGCCCAGGCCTACGACCACCAGGCGACCGATGATCGGCCCCGGTTTGTTTGCTACCACATCAACCACGTGTGCGAACCCTGTTCAGAAACTATGCCAGTCAGTGAGACCGCAGGGGGCTGCTGCGCAGCCCATCGCGACGCAAGGCCGCTCCCACAAGTACCGCGTTTGCGCAGCGACCCCGAAATCTCGATCAGAGTACCGCCTTCGGATAGGACCCCAGTACCTTCAGCGCCACGGCCTCCTGGCTGATCTGCTCCAGCACCGCCTTGATCAGCGGGTCGCGGTGGTGGCCGACGAAGTCGATGAAGAACACGTAGGTCCACTTGCCACTGCGCGAAGGACGGGTCTCGATGCGGGTCAGGTCGATGCCGTTCTCGTGGAACGGCACCAGCAGCTCGTGCAACGCACCTGGCTTGTTGCTCATGGAGACGATGATCGAAGTCTTGTCGTCGCCGGTCGGTGGCACTTCCTGGTTGCCGATCATGAGGAAGCGCGTGGAGTTATCCGGGCGATCCTCGATTTTCTCGGCCAAACGGGTCAGGCCATAGAGGTTGGCTGCCATGTCGCCGGCGATCGCCGCAGAGTTCCACTCGCCCTTGACCCGCTTGGCCGCCTCGGCGTTGCTGGACACCGCCACCCGCTCGACGTTCGGGTAGTGGGCATCCAGCCACTTGCGGCACTGGGCCAGGGACTGGGCGTGGGAGTAGATGCGGGTGATGCTGTCGGTCTTGGTGTTCTCGCCCACCAGCAGGTGATGGTGGATGCGCAGCTCGACCTCGCCACAGATCACCATGTCGTGCTCGAGGAAGCTGTCCAGGGTGTGGCTGACCGCACCCTCGGTGGAGTTCTCCACCGGTACCACGCCAAAGTTCACGGCACCGGCCGCCACTTCGCGGAACACTTCGTCGATGGCCGCCATCGGCCTGCTGATCACGGCATGGCCGAAGTGTTTCATGGCCGCGGCCTGGGTGAAGGTCCCTTCTGGGCCCAGGTAGGCGACCTTGAGCGGCTCTTCCAGGGCCAGGCACGAGGACATGATCTCGCGGAACAACCGCGCCATCTCTTCGTTGTCCAGCGGCCCCTTGTTGCGCTCCATCACGCGCTTGAGTACCGCGGCCTCGCGCTCGGGGCGGTAGAACACCGGTTTCTCGCCTTCGGCCAGGGAGGCGGTCTTGACCTTGGCCACTTCCTGGGCGCAACGGGCGCGTTCGCTGATCAGCTCGAGGATCTTCTCGTCGAGGCTGTCGATGCGCACGCGCAGGGCCTTGAGCTCCTGGTCGGACATCAGCCGTGCTCCTTCTCGAATTCAGCCATGTAGGCCACCAGGGCGTCCACCGCCTCCAGGCCCAGGGCGTTGTAGATCGAGGCGCGCATGCCGCCGACCGAACGGTGGCCCTTGAGGTTGAGCAGGCCGCGGGCATCGGCGCCGGCCAGGAAGGCCTTGTCCAGGCGCTCGTCGGCCAGGCGGAACGGCACGTTCATCCAGGAGCGGGCATTGCTGCTGATCGGGTTGCTGTAGAACGCGCTGTCGTCGATGAAACCGTACAGGCGATCTTTCTTGGCGCGGTTGCGCTGCTCCATGGCCTCGACGCCACCCTGCTCCTTGAGCCATTCGAACACCAGGCCCGAGAGGTACCAGGAATAGGTGGCCGGGGTGTTGTACATCGAGCCGTTGTCGGCGGCGACCTTGTAGTCGAGCATGGTCGGGCAGCTGCTGCGGGCATGGCCGAGCAGGTCCTCGCGGACGATCACCACCACCAGGCCGCTGGGGCCGATGTTTTTCTGTGCACCCGCGTAGATCAGGCCGTACTGAGAGACGTCGATCGGGCGCGAGAGGATGTCGGAGGACATGTCGACCACCAGGGGCACATCACCGGTCTCGGGCACCCAGTCGAACTGCAAGCCGCCGATGGTCTCGTTGGACGCATAGTGAACGTAGGCAGCGCCCTTGGTCAGGTTCCACTCATTCTGGCCTGGGATAGCCAGGAAATCGTAGGGCTTGGCGCTGGCGGCGACGTTGATGTTGCCGAAACGGCGCGCCTCGTCGATGGCCTTCTTCGACCAGATGCCCGTCTCGATGTAGTCAGCCGTGCCGCTTTCCGGCAGCAGGTTCAGCGGGATCTCGGCGAACTGCTGGCTGGCACCGCCCTGGAGGAACAGCACCTTGTAGTTGGAGGGGATGGACAGCAGGTCGCGCAGGTCCTGCTCGGCCTTCTCGGCGATGGCCACATAGTCGTCGCTGCGATGGCTCATTTCCATCACCGACAAGCCCTTGCCACGCCAGTCCAGCATCTCGGCCTGGGCACGCTGCAGGACAGCGTCGGGAAGCGCAGCAGGGCCTGCGCAGAAGTTAAAGGCTCGTTTGCTCACATCCACTCTCGCTCTAAACAGAACAAAAACCATTACATGGGTTAGCAGCGACCCTGTGGGAGCGGGCTTGCCCGCGAACACCGGCAAGGCCGGCGCCCTACACCGCAGCGTCTGCTTCGCGGGCAAGCCCGCCCCCCACAGGGCCAGGCTTTACCAGCTGTTATCAGTCAAACGGGGCGACCTTGGTCGCCCCGTCCGGGTGTAGCATTACTCCTGCGGCGCCTCTTCGGCCCCCGCATTGTCGTCCGCCGTCTCAGGCACGTCGACTTCGACGCCCTCCTCGTCCGCTTCGATGACGTCATCGAAATCGTCCTCGGACGGCTCCTGGATACGCTCCACGCCCACCAGGGTCTCGTCGGTGGCCAGCTTGATCAGGGTCACGCCCTGGGTGTTGCGGCCCAGGCTGGAGACCTCGCCGACACGGGTACGCACCAGGGTGCCCTGGTCGGAGATCAGCATGATCTCCTCGCCTTCCTGCACCTGGATGGCGCCGATCAGGTTGCCGTTGCGCCCCTTGGTACCCATGGCGATCACGCCCTGACCACCACGGCCGCGACGCGGGAACTTGGACAACGGCGTGCGCTTGCCGAAGCCGCGCTCGGAGGCGGTGAGGATCTGCGCGCCGGACTCGGGGATGAGCATGGAGATCACCTGCTGGCCCTTGCCCAAGCGCATGCCGCGCACGCCGCGGGCGTTACGGCCCATCTCGCGGACCGCGCTCTCGGCGAAGCGGATCACCTTGCCGGCGTCGGAGAACATCATGACTTCCTTGGCACCGTCGGTGATGGCCGCGGCGATCAGGGTGTCGCCTTCCTTGAGCTTCAGGGCGATCAGGCCGCTGGAGCGCGGACGGGCGAACTGCACCAGCGGGGTCTTCTTCACGGTACCGGAGGCGGTGGCCATGAAGATGTAGGCGCCGGTCGGCTCGGCGGCCCATTCCGGGGTATCGCCGTCTTCCTCGTCGTTATCCTCGGCCTCGACCAGTTCGCCTTCGATCACGCTGTCGTCGGCGTCGTCCAGGTCTTCCTCGGCATCGGCGCTCTGCTGCAGGGCCTCCAGGTCGACCTGCAGCATGGCGGTGATGCGCTCACCCTCCTCCAGCGGCAGCAGGTTGACCAGTGGGCGGCCGCGGGCGGCGCGGGACGCTTCGGGGATTTCGTAGGTCTTGAGCCAATACACCTTGCCCTTGCTGGAGAACAGCAGCAGGGTCGCGTGGCTGTTGGCCACCAGCAGGTGCTCGATGTAGTCCTCGTCCTTCACGCCGGTGGCCGACTTGCCTTTGCCGCCACGGCGCTGGGCCTGGTAAGCGGACAGCGGCTGGGTCTTGGCATAGCCGCCGTGGGAGATGGTCACCACGCGCTCTTCTTCCGGGATCATGTCGCCGTAGCTGAGGTCGTGGCTGGCGTTGAGGATCTCGGTGCGGCGCACGTCGCCGTATTCGGCACGGATCGCTTCCAGTTCCTCGCGGATCACTTCCATCAGGCGCTCGGCGCTGCTGAGGATGCGGATCAGTTCGCCGATCTGTTCGAGGATCTCCTGGTACTCGGCCAGCAGCTTCTCGTGCTCCAGGCCGGTCAGGCGATGCAGACGCAGGTCGAGGATCGCCTGGGCCTGCTCCGGCGACAGGTAGTACTTGCCGTCGCGCAGGCCGTACTGCTCCGGAAGGTCTTCCGGGCGGCAGGCCTCGGCACCGGCGCGCTCGACCATCACCTGCACGGCGCTGGATTCCCAGGCGGTGCTGACCAGGGCCTCCTTGGCCTCGGACGGGGTCGGCGAGGCCTTGATCAGGGCGATCACCGGGTCGATGTTGGACAGCGCCACCGCCTGGCCTTCGAGGATGTGGCCGCGCTCGCGAGCCTTGCGCAACTCGAACACGGTGCGGCGGGTCACCACTTCGCGGCGGTGACGGACGAACGCCTCGAGCAGGTCCTTGAGGTTGAGTAGGCGCGGGCGACCGTCGATCAGGGCGACGATGTTGATGCCGAACACGCTCTGCAGTTGGGTCTGGGCGTAGAGGTTGTTGAGCACCACCTCCGGCACCTCGCCACGGCGCAGCTCGATGACGATGCGCATGCCTTCCTTGTCGGACTCGTCGCGCAGCTCGGTGATGCCTTCGATCTTCTTCTCTTTCACCAGCTCGGCGATCTTCTCGATCAGCCGTGCCTTGTTCAACTGGTAGGGCAGCTCGGTGATGACGAGCTGCTGGCGGCCGCCGGCCTTGTCGATGTCCTCGACCTCGGAGCGGGCACGCATGTAGATACGGCCACGGCCGGTGCGATAGGCCTCGATGATGCCGGCGCGGCCGTTGATCAGGCCGGCAGTGGGGAAGTCAGGGCCGGGGATGAACTGCATCAGCTCGTCGACGGTGACCTCGGGGTTGTCGATCAGCGCCAGGCAGCCATCGATGACCTCGCCGAGGTTGTGCGGCGGGATGTTGGTCGCCATGCCCACGGCGATACCGCTGGAGCCGTTGACCAGCAGGTTGGGGATCTTGGTCGGCATGACCGCCGGGATCTGCTCGGTGCCGTCGTAGTTGGGCACCCAGTCGACGGTTTCCTTGTGCAGGTCGGCCAGCAGTTCGTGGGCCAGCTTGGTCATGCGTACTTCGGTGTATCGCATGGCTGCGGCGTTGTCGCCGTCCACCGAACCGAAGTTGCCCTGACCGTCGACCAGCAGGTAGCGCAGCGAGAACGGCTGGGCCATGCGCACGATGGTGTCGTAGACCGCGTTGTCGCCGTGGGGGTGGTATTTACCGATGACGTCACCGACCACACGGGCGGACTTCTTGTACGGCTTGTTCCAGTCGTTGCCCAGTTCGCTCATCGCGTACAGCACGCGGCGATGCACGGGCTTCAAGCCATCACGCGCATCGGGCAGCGCTCGCCCGACAATCACGCTCATCGCGTAGTCGAGGTAAGACTGTCTCAGTTCGTCTTCGATATTGACCGGGAGGATTTCTTTGGCCAGTTCGCCCATGAGAAGCCTGATTCCTTTTTCTGGTGAAACTTCGTCGTTTCCCTCGGAGGACGAACGAAGCTCGCCGCCGCAGCGCACAGTGGTGCGACGACTTACGACAAATCAATGAGTTGAGCCATGGATCTGCGCAATGAGAGCCGCTGCATTGGGCGGCCCTGGAAACTGTCGGATGGTATCACAAAGGCAGAGATCGAGCGACATGCTCGAAGCCTCCAGCGGCAAGCTGGAAACCCGCCGCTCAGTGCAACCGCTTGCGGCACATCAGTTGCGCCAGCTTCGCGGTGTCTGGCCGCTCGACCACACCTTTCTCGGTCACGATCACATCGACCAGGTCCGCCGGAGTCACATCGAACACCGGATTGAACACCTCGGCCTCGGCCGCCACCCGATTGCCGGCCACGTCCAGCAACTCATCGGCATCGCGCTCCTCCAGCGGGATGTCGTCGCCCGTGGCCAGGTTCAGATCGATGCTGGTGCTCGGCGCCACCACCATGAAGCGCACGCCATGGTGCATGGCGCTCACCGCTAGCTGGTAGGTGCCGATCTTGCTGGCCACGTCGCCATTGGCGGCGATGCAGTCGGCCCCCACCACCACCCAGGTGATGCCCTTGGTCTTCATCAGGTGGGCCATCGCCGCGTCGGCGAACAGCGTCGCGGGAATGCCCTCGCGAGCCAGCTCCCAGGCGGTCAGGCGCGAGCCCTGCAGCCAGGGACGGGTCTCGCTGGCGTAGACCCGCTCGACCATGCCCTCCAGATAGGCCGCGCGGATCACCCCCAGCGCGGTGCCGAAGCCACCGCTGGCCAGCGCGCCGGCATTGCCGTGGGTCAGCAAGGCCTGTTCGTTGCCCTGGTGCCGGCGGATCAGCTCGATGCCATGCTGGGCCATGGTCAGGTTGGCTTCGCGGTCGCTCTCGTGGATGGCCATCGCCTCGGCCTCCAGGGCTGCCAGCGCGTCTTCCTCGGCACGCAGGCGCTGCAGGCGTTCGCGCATGCGGTTGAGGGCCCAGAACAGGTTGGCAGCGGTCGGCCGCGCCTCGGCCAGGCAGAGGAAGTCCTCTTCCAGCGCCTGCTCCCAGTCGTCGCCCTCGGCCAGGCGCTGGCGCAAGGCCAGGACCAGGCCGTAGGCGGCACTGATGCCGATGGCCGGGGCGCCACGCACCGCCATGCCGCGGATCGCCTCGGCGACCGCCGCGACATCGGTGCAGGTCAGCCAGCATTCCCGGGACGGCAGCAAGCGCTGGTCGAGCAGGTGCAAGGCGCCGTCGTGCCAGCGGATGCCGGTCACCTTCTCCGCCGCCAAAAGTTGCTCACGCATCGCCTCTCCCCAACGTCTGGACATAAAAAGCGGACGATTATAGCGAGCCTCGGCCGCAGACGCTCGGGTATACTGCGCGTTCCGCCGAATCGCCCAGGTACCACGCATGCCCACAGCCCCCTCCCCCCTCGACCTGCTGCTCGTTCCACAATGGCTGGTGCCCGTGGAACCGGCCGGTGTGGTGCTGGAGGGCCATGCGCTGGGCGTGCGCGACGGGCGGGTCGCCTGGATCGGCCCCCGCGAGCGGGCACCCCAGGCCCACGCGGTACGCGAGCTGCCCGACTGCCTGCTGTGCCCCGGCCTGGTCAACGCCCATGGTCACGCCGCCATGACCCTGCTGCGCGGGCTGGCCGACGACTTGCCGCTGATGACCTGGCTCGAGCAGCACATCTGGCCGGCCGAGGGCCGCTGGGTCGACGAAGCGTTCGTGCGCGACGGCACCGACCTGGCCATCGCCGAGCAACTCAAGGGCGGCATCACCTGCTTCGCCGACATGTACTTCTTCCCCCGGGAGGCCTGCGACCGGGTGCACCGCAGCGGCATCCGTGCCCAGGTCGCCGTGCCCTTGCTGGACTTCCCCATCCCCGGCGCACGCACGCCCGAGGAGGGCCTGCACCTGGCCATCGAGCTGTTCGGCGACCTGCGCCACCATCCGCGCATCAGCATCGCCCTGGGGCCGCACGCGCCCTACACGGTCAACGACGAGAACCTGGAGAAGATCCGCGTCATCGCCGACCAACTGGACGCGCCCCTGCACATGCACATCCACGAGACCGCCGGCGAGGTCGAGCGGGCCCTGGCCGAACGTGGCGAACGTCCACTGGCGCGCCTGGCCCGCCTCGGCCTGCTCGGCCCGCGCCTGCAGGCAGTGCACATGACCCAGGTCAGCGACGAGGACCTGGCCCTGCTGGTAGAAAGCGACACCAGCGTGGTGCACTGCCCCGAGTCCAACCTCAAGCTGGCCAGCGGCTTCTGCCCGGTCGAACGCCTGTGGCTGGCCGGGGTCAACGTGGCAGTAGGCACCGACGGCGCGGCCAGCAACAACGACCTCGACCTGCTCGGCGAAACCCGCACCGCGGCCCTGCTGGCCAAGGCGGTGGCGGGCTCGGCCACGGCCCTGGACGCCCATCGGGCGCTGCGCATGGCGACCCTCAACGGCGCCCGCGCCCTGGGCCTGGAGGCCGTCACCGGCTCGCTGGAGGTGGGCAAGGCCGCCGACCTGGTGGCCTTCGACCTGTCGGGCCTGGCCCAGCAGCCGGTACACGACCCGGTTTCGCAACTGATCTACGCAACAGGCCGCGACTGCGCGCGGCACGTCTGGGTGGCCGGCCAGCAATTGCTCGACGACCGCCGCCTGACCCGGATGGACGAACAGGCCCTGACGGCCACCGCCCGCGCCTGGGGCGCGCGCATCGCAGGCAAGGAATGACCGGCCGGCAGCCACGGCTGCCGCCCTGTGACACTTTTATCGAAGATTCAGAGGACTGTTCCATGAGCAACGTCGACCACGCCGAAATCGCCAAGTTCGAAGCCTTGGCCCACCGCTGGTGGGACCGCGAAAGCGAATTCAAGCCGCTGCACGACATCAACCCGCTGCGGGTCAACTGGATCGACGAGCGCGCCAGCCTCGCCGGCAAGAAGGTGCTGGACGTCGGCTGCGGCGGCGGCATCCTCAGCGAGGCCATGGCCCTGCGTGGCGCCACCGTCACCGGCATCGACATGGGCGAGGCGCCGCTGGCCGTAGCCCAGCTGCACCAACTGGAGTCGGGCGTGGAGGTCGAATACCGGCAGATCACCGCCGAGGCCCTGGCCGAGGAAATGCCCGGCCAGTTCGACGTGGTCACCTGCCTCGAGATGCTCGAGCACGTGCCGGATCCGTCCTCGGTGATCCAGGCCTGCCAACGCCTGGTCAAGCCCGGTGGCCAGGTGTTCTTCTCGACCATCAACCGCAACCCCAAGGCCTACCTGTTCGCCATCATCGGCGCCGAATACGTCATGAAGCTGCTGCCACGTGGCACCCACGACTTCAAGAAGTTCATCCGCCCCTCGGAGCTGGGCGCCTGGAGCCGCACTGCCGGCCTTGAAGTGAAGGACATCATCGGCCTGACCTACAACCCGCTGACCAAGCACTACAAGCTCAGCGGCGACGTCGACGTCAACTACATGATCCAGACCCTGCGCGAGGAATGAGCATGCGTTTGCGAGCAGTACTCTTCGACATGGACGGCACCCTGCTGGACACGGCGCCGGACTTCATCGCCATCTGCCAGGCCATGCTGGCAGAGCGCGGCCTGCCAGCCATCGATGACAAGCGCATCCGCGACGTGATCTCCGGCGGCGCCCGGGCGATGGTCGCGGCGACCTTCGCCATCGACCCTGAAGACGAAGGTTTCGAGGCCCTGCGCCTGGAGTTCCTCGAACGCTACCAGCGCGACTGCGCGGTGCACAGCCGCCTGTTCGACGGCATGGCCGAGCTGCTGGCCGACATCGAGAAAGGCAACCTGTTGTGGGGCGTGGTGACCAACAAGCCGGTGCGTTTCGCCGAGCCGATCATGCAGCGCCTGGGCCTGGCCGAGCGTTCGGCATTGCTGATCTGCCCGGACCACGTGAAGAACAGCAAGCCCGACCCGGAGCCGCTGATCCTGGCCTGCAAGACACTGAACCTGGACCCGGCCAGCGTGCTGTTCGTCGGCGACGACCTGCGCGACATCGAGTCTGGCCGCGATGCCGGCACCCGCACGGCGGCGGTCCGCTACGGCTATATTCATCCTCAGGACAACCCCAACAACTGGGGCGCTGACGTGGTGGTGGACCACCCGCTGGAACTGCGCAAGGTGATCGACAGCGCGCTCTGCGGCTGCTGATCTTCAGCCGCACGCTTCAAGCTGCAAGCTACAAGAAAGAGCAAACCGTGCAACACCCTGTTTTTTTTGCAGCTTGCCGCTTGCCGCTCCAAACCCAAGGACCCCGACATGTTCGACTACACCCCCCGCCCCGACCTGCTCAAGGGCCGGATCATCCTGGTCACCGGCGCTGGCCGCGGTATCGGTGCCGCAGCCGCCAGGGCCTATGCCGCCCTGGGCGCGACCGTGTTGCTGCTGGGCAAGACCGAGGCCAACCTCAACGAGGTCTACGACCAGATCGAGGCCGCGGGTCACCCACAGCCAGTGGTGATCCCGTTCAACCTGGAAACCGCCCTGCCCCACCAGTACGACGAGCTGGCGGTGATGATCGAGGAGCAGTTCGGCCGCCTCGACGGCCTGCTCAACAACGCTTCGATCATCGGCCCGCGCACGCCGCTGGAGCAGTTGTCGGGCGACAACTTCATGCGCGTGATGCACATCAACGTCAACGCCACCTTCATGCTGACCAGCACGCTGCTGCCGCTGCTCAAGCAGTCCGAGGACGCCTCGGTGGTGTTTACCTCCAGCAGCGTCGGGCGCAAGGGCCGCGCCTACTGGGGGGCCTATGGGGTATCGAAGTTCGCCACCGAAGGGCTGATGCAGACCCTGGCCGACGAACTGGAAGGTGTCGCCCCGGTACGGGCCAACAGCATCAACCCAGGCGCCACCCGCACCGCCATGCGCGCCCAGGCCTACCCTAGCGAGAACCCACAGAACAACCCGCTGCCCGAGGAGATCATGCCGGTCTACCTGTACCTGATGGGGCCGGACAGCGCCGGGGTGAATGGGCAGGCGTTCGACGCGCAATAGGGCATTGGGGCCTTGGCAAAGGCAGGCCCCCTGGCCTCACCCCGCCGCCAACGCCGGCCGCGCCCTCCCTGGCTGGCGCTGTTTCTCCAACTGCATGCAATGCTCCAGAAACAGGTACATGCAGTCATAGCTCTTGCAGATCGCCTTGCGCAGTTCGTCGCGCAAGGCCGGCGCCGGGCGCTCGCCCACCAGCGTGCAGATGATCTCCAGCGCCTCCCACGGGTGGGCATCGTCGTACTGGGCATGCATCCTCAGCCACTTCATGGCGCGCTTGCGCTGGTCCTCGGGAAAGCCCTGGGCGTAGGTGTCGGACGAACAGACAAGCGCCGCCCACTCCCCCGTCGCCCCCTCGATGGCGTAGTTGGTGGCAGCCATGGCGATCGCCAGGGGCTCGGTGGTACACACCCGCCAGCACCAGTCGTTGAGGGCATTGAGCTGGGGCGCCACCTCCTGAGCCTGCAGCTCGGCCAAGCTGATGCCATGGGCTTGGCACCAGTGCAGCCAGTAGTCGGCATGGTTGAGCTCGACCCGGATGTTGCGCATCAGCCAACGCCGCGCCATGTCCTCGCCCGGGTGGCGGGCATAGCGGGTCTTGGTCAGGTTGTGGGCCATGTACAGGGAGAACTGCTCGACCACCGGCCAGCCCCCGACCAGGTACTGGCGCAGGGTCGCAGGCCTTAGCCGGCCATCGCGCAGGCGCTGGTAGAGCTCGTGCCCCACCACCCGCTGCTTGCTTTCATGGCATCGCTCGAGCAGTTGCTGGGCCCAGTCGGGATAGCTGGCAGGGTCCATCAGCGGCCCGATCCGTACGAATGCGTCCATCACTTTCAGCTCCTTAGGTTCCTTGTGATTTTCCGGACAGGTGTTTCAGCGAAAGGTCCCAGGCGCCCGGTGTAACAGGGGCTTCGCGGCAATCCGTTGGCGCTGCAGGCTGTCGCAGGTGAACACCTGCGGGCGCTCGATCAGGTAGCCCTGGGCGTAGTCCACGCCGATCTCCTGCAGCGCCTGCTCGATCAATGGCGTCTCGACGAACTCGGCAATGGTGCGCTTGCCCATGACGTGGCCGATATGATTGATGACCTCGACCATGGCACGGTTGACCGGGTCATCCAGCATGTCCTTGACGAAACTGCCGTCGATCTTCAGGAAGTCTACGGGCAAGTGCTTCAGGTAGGCGAATGACGACATGCCCGCGCAGAAGTCGTCGAGGGAGAACCGGCAACCCAACCCCTTCAATTCGTTGATGAAGCGAATGGCACTGCCGAGGTTGGCGATGGCGATGGTTTCGGTGATCTCGAAACAGATCAGCCGTGGCGGTATGCCGAACTCGCCGAACAACCGCTGCAGGTATTCGAGGAAGTTGTCGTCGCCGATGCTCGACCCCGACAGGTTGATCGCGCACATCGCCAGCGGCCCCTCCCGGCCTTCGTCCAGGCACTGGCGGATGACCTGGAACACATTGCGCACCACCCAGCGGTCCAGAGCAGTCATCAAGCCATAGCGCTCGGCAGCGGGGATGAAGCTGTCGGGCAGGATGGTGCGGCCACTTTCGTCGTGCAGGCGCAGCAGGATCTCCACATGGCCCGGCCCCTCCAGGGCCTTGAGCGGGGCGATCTCCTGGGCATAGAGGCAGAAGCGGTTTTCTTCCAGAGCCAGGTGCAGGCGCTGGATCCAGGCCATCTCGCCAAAGCGCAGGGACAGCTCGCTGTCGTCGGCATGGTACACCTGGACCCGGTTGCGTCCTTTCTCCTTGGCCATGTAGCAGGCCATGTCGGCAGCGCGCAGGGATGCCTCCAGGGTGCCCGGTGCCTGGGTGACATGCACCAGGCCGATACTCACGGTGGTGACGAACGGCCGCCCCTTCCAGACGAAGTGCAGGCTCTGTACGCTCTGGCGCAGTTGTTCGGCAATGCGTTCGGCATGCTCCGGCGGACAGTTCACCAGCAGGACGCCGAACTCGTCGCCCCCCAGCCGCGCCAGGGTATCGCCCTCGCGCAGGCCAGCCTGCAACACCGCACAGATATGCCGCAGCAGCTCGTCGCCGGCGGCATGGCCACAGGTGTCGTTGACCAGCTTGAACTGGTCCAGGTCGAGAAACATCAGCGAATGCCGCCCGCTCTGGCGCGCCAGGCCATTGAGCGCCTGCTCCAGGCGATATTCGAACTCGCGACGGTTGGCCAGGCCGGTCAGGGCATCGTGGGTCGCCTGCCAGGACAGGTTGGCGATGTACTGGCGCTCCTGGGTCATGTCGTGCAGGGCCAGCACGATACCGCTGACCTGGCCATCGGTGAGGATCGGCGAACCGACCAGGTTGATCGACACCGTGCTGCCGTCCAGGCGCTGGATCAGCCGGGCATGCTCCGAGTCCCCTTTCAGGCTGCCGCTGAGGACCTGCTCGACCAGGGTACGGCTGTCGTGCTCGGCCTGCTCGTCGACCAGGCTGAACAAGGCCGCCAGCGGCAGGCCCTGGGCATGGCCGGCCTGCCAGTGGGTCAACTGCTCGGCGGCCGGGTTCATGTAGACGATGCAGCCCTCGACATCGGTGGTGATCACCGCGTCACCGATCGATTGCAGGGTGATCTGCGCCCGCTCCCGCTCTGCCTGCAAGGCCGTGGCGAAGGCCTGGCGCTGGGCCAGCAACTTGCCCGAACGCCGCCAGGCCAGGGCGATGAGGAACAGCGCGGTGGCCAGGTTAGTGATCAGCAACACCCGCAACAACATCCGCGAGCCCTCTCCCAGCGCATCGCTGAATGCCTTGGAGGCTGGGGTCACGCCTTCGTTGATGGCGACGATACGCGCCTTCCAGGCGTCCACCTGGTGCGCAGGGACCTGGCCCTGGGCGAAGCCGTCACGCATCTCCGTGGCGAGGGTGTCCAGCTGGCGCAGGTAGTCGTCGCCGATATCCCAGTAGGCGATGGCCGTTTCCATGTAGCTGATGTGGCGGAAGTTGCGGTAGAACCAGATGATCCGATCGACATCGTCCGGATGGTTGCCGCCCTGCAGGATACCGTTGCGCGCCGCCACCAGGTCGGGGCTGGCCTGATCCAGCGCCAGGCGCAGCTCATGGTCGCCCTGGGGCACGGCGATGGCCTGCCGGTAGCGCTGGAACATGCGCTCGTCGCGGTTGTCAGCGTACCGGTCGAGGTAGTAGATAGCGTCCTTCTGCGCCTTGGACCACAGGCTTTCGCCGGCCACGTAGGCGCGTACCGCCGACAAGGCATAGAGGCTGATGCTGCCGAGCAGCACCTGGAAGACCACGATGGCGATGAATGGCCAGATGATGCCCAGCAACCTGGGGGCTTCGAGTGTGCGAGTTCCCTTCATGTAGTCCCTGTCGTAGAGCGGATCAGACTGGGTCGATCCAGACAAGCACAGCGTAGGCGATTTGCCACGGTTTTGAAGGGCTTTTTGCTGGCCTGCGCTGGCTCATTCGGGGCGATCCGGCAAACTCGCTCGAGCCGTTCACAACATTCGACGTCCATTTGGGGCCGCATCGCGCCCCACTGCCAGGCATGCAGGGTCTAGCCCCAGGAACCTCAGCTCTGCTGCAAATGCCCATACAGCTTGGCGTACAACCCGCCCTCGGCGATCAGTTGCTGGTGATCGCCCTCCTCGGCGACGTGCCCGCCATCGAACACCAGCACCCGGTCGGCCTGCTTCACCGCCGACAGGCGGTGGGCGATGATCAGTGTGGTGCGGCCGCTGAGAAAACGCGCCAGGGCCTGGTGCAGGTTGTATTCGGTGGCGGCGTCGAGGGCCGAGGTGGCTTCGTCGAGGATCACCACCTTGGGCTCGGCCAGCACCATGCGGGCGATCGCCAGGCGCTGGCGCTGGCCGCCCGACAGCCGTACCCCGGAACGCCCCACCACGCTGTCCAGCCCCTGGGGCAACGCAGCGATGGTGGCGTCCAGCTGGGCGATGCGCAGCGCCTGCCAGCAGGCGTCGTCGCTGCACTCGCGGCCCATGGTCAGGTTGGCGCGCACGCTGTCGTTGAACAGCGCCGGATGCTGCAGCACCACCGCGACGTTCTCGCGCAGGGTCTCCAGGCCGATCTCCTGGAGGCTGGCGCCACCGAAGCGGATGGTCCCGCCCTGGGCGCTGTACAACCCCAGCAGCAATTGCACCAGGGTGCTCTTGCCACCACCGCTGGCGCCGACGATGGCCACCTTCTCGCCCGGGGCGATGGACAAGTCCAGGTGCTCCAGCACCGGCTCTTCGGCATAGGCGAAACGCAGGTCGCGCACCTCGATGCCGACCGTCTCGCGCCCGGCGAACGGGTCGCTGGCGGCCGGGTAGCGCGGCTCGTCGGCCCGCGCCAGCAGTTCGTTGAGCCGGCTCAGGGCGCCGCCGGCGGCGTAGTAGGCATACTGCAGGTTGAGCAGTTGTTCGACCGGCCCGATCATGAACCACAGGTAGCTGAACACCGCCAGCATCTGGCCGATGGACAGGTCGGAGAACAGCACCGTGAGCATGGCCGCGGCCCGGAAGATATCGATGCCGAACTGGAACAGCAGGCCACTGGCACGCCCGCTGGCGTCGCTCTTCCATTGCGAGGCCACGGCATAGTCGCGCACTTCACGGGCGCGCAGGCCAAGACGGCCGAGGAAATAGCCCTGGCGGTTGCCGGCGCGGATCTCCTGGATGGCATCGAGGGTCTCGGCCAGGGCCTGGGTGAAACGCGCAGTGCTGTCGTTCTCCAGCTTCTTCAAGTGCTTGACGCGCTTGCCCAACTGCACGGTGAAGTAGATCACCAGCGGGTTGAACAGCAGGATCAGCAGGGCCAGTTGCCAATGCATCCAGATCAGGATCGCAGCGGTGCCGGTCAGGGTCAGCACGGCGACCAGGAAACGGCTCAAGGTCTCGCCGACGAACTTGTCCAGGGTGTCCAGGTCGGTGACCAGGTGCGTGGTCACCGTGCCGCTGCCCAGGCTCTCGTACTCCTTGAGGGAAATGCGTTTGAGCCGCTCGATCAAGCGGATGCGCAGGCGGTAGACGATGTCCTTGGCCAGGCCGGCGAACAGCTTGGCCTGGACCACGTTGAAGGCCAGCGCGGCCAGGCGCAGCCCGAGCGTGGCCACGAGCATCAGGCCGATATAGCCGGCTGCCACCTGCCAGCCGGTCGGCAACAGGTGATTCATCCATTTCAGCGCCGCATCGCCATGCCCCAGCAGCACTTCGTCCACCAGCAGGGGCAGCAACAAGGGGATCGGCACGCTGCACAGGGCTGCGAGCACCGCCACCAGGTTGGCGCTCCACAGGGCTTTGCGGTGATGCAGGGCCAGGCGGCGGATTTCCGCCCAGCTCAATCGATCGGCCACGGCGGGGGCGCTCCCCGGCACAGGGTCGGACGACCCTGGCAGGTCAAGCACAGACGGCCTGCTGCAGCCAGCGGCCGAGCAAGGGCTGCAAGCGCTCGAGCGGCTGGTAGCCATTGGTCAGCAGGGCCAGCTGGCCGTTGCGCTCGGCCAGCAGGGTCGGGAAGCCGGCGATACCCAGGCCCTGCACCCAGCTGAAGTCGGCCGCGGTGGCGGCGCGCGTCTCGGCGTGGGTGAAGGCCTCGGCGAAACGCCCGCGGTCGAAGCCGCAACGCTCGGCCAGCGCTACCAGTTGCGGGGCACAGGTGATGTCCACGCCCTGCTCGTAGAAGGCCTGCTGGATCAGTGCCAGCAACGACCAGGTGCGCTCGGCGTCGAGTTCACGGGCCGCGACCAGGGCGCGGCAGGCGGGCTCGGTGTCGTAGACGAAGCCATCGGGCATGGCGCCCTCGAAACGAAACGCCTGGCCGGTGGCCTCGGCCACTGCCTGCCAATGCTCGAGGATGTAGCGACGGGTCGCGGCATCCAGGGCGCTGCCGCCGGAGCGCAAACCACCGGGCACCAGGCGCGTCGGCACGCCGGCCTCGCGCGCCTGGGCGATCAGCGCCTCGGCCACCGGCGCGAAGCCCCAGCACCAGGAGCACATCGGGTCCATCACATAGAGCAGGCGTGCGGACATGCGTCAGGCCTCGGCTTTGTAGTTGTAACCGATCGGGTGGGGCTGGTTGCGCGCCTTGGCCAGCTCGATCTGCTTCTGCCGGTCGATGGCGCTGCGCCGGGTCTTCTCGCTCAGGCTGTCCCAGCAGTGCGGACAGCTGATGCCTGGCGAATAGTGCTCGGACGCACGGTCCTCCACGCTGATCGGATGGCGGCAGGCATGGCACTGGTCGTAGTCGCCTTCGGACAGGTCATGGCGCACCGTGACGCGGTTGTCGAAGACGAAGCAGTCGCCGTCCCAGAGGCTTTCTTCCTGAGGCACTTCTTCGAAGTATTTCAGGATGCCACCCTTGAGATGATAGACCTCCTCGAAGCCTTCGCCGAGCATGTAGCTGGAGGCTTTCTCGCAACGGATGCCGCCGGTGCAGAACATCGCCACCTTCTTGTGCTTGCTGGGGTCGAAGTTGGCCTTGATGTACTCGGGGAACTGACGGAAGGTCTCGGTCTTCGGGTCGATGGCGCCCTTGAAGGTGCCGATGGCCACTTCGTAGTCGTTGCGGGTGTCGATCAGCAGCACTTCAGGGTCGCTGATCAGGGCGTTCCAGTCCTTCGGCTCGACGTAGGTACCGACCTTGTGATTGGGGTCCACGCCCGGCACGCCGAGGGTGACGATCTCTTTCTTGAGCTTGACCTTGGTGCGGTAGAACGGCTGCTCGTCGCAATAGGATTCCTTGTGGTCGACATCCACCAGGCGCGGGTCGCTACGCAGCCAGGCGAGCAGCGCGTCGATGCCTTCGCGGGTGCCCGAGACCGTACCGTTGATACCTTCGACGGCCAGCAGCAGGGTGCCTTTGACGCCGTTGTCGAGCATGGTCTTGAGCAGTGGCTCGCGCAGTTCGACGTAGTCTTCCAGGGTGACGAACTTGTACAGCGCCGCCACGACGATAGCTTGGGTCATGAAACGATTCTCCAGGTGGTCGCCCTCGCAAAGGGCGGACCGGATGACAGGTGGTGCGGGTTGGTTCAGGGCGCGGTGCACCCCTTTCGCGACACAAAGCCGCTCCTCCAGGTACCGCGCGGTACCTGGAGGAGCGGCTTTGTGTCGCGAAAGGACCGCGCAGCGGCCCCGATAATCGACGCGGGAGTCTACCAGAATCCCGGAAAGGATTCAGTGCCTGCCGCCAGCGCACACCGGCGATGCCGGCGCTGCGCCGACCTGGGCCCACTCCTCGGGCGTGTAGGTATGGATCGCCAGGGCGTGGATCTGGCTCATCAGCTCAGCCATGGTGGCGTAGACCTTCTGGTGGCGCTTGACGCTGTTCAGGCCCTCGAACTGCTCGCTGACGATCACCGCCTTGTAGTGGGTTTCCTGGCCACGGCTGTGCATGTGGCTCTCGTCGAGCACTTCCAGATGGCGTGGGCCGAGGGCAGCCAGTTGCTGCTCGATGCGTTGCTGCATGCTCATGGGTGTCGCACTCACTTCTTCGCTGGCGCGGCCTTGCCGGCGTTCGGGTCGAGTTCCTTGGTCATGTCCTCGAGCAGCTTGTTGACCACCGGTACCGCCGGCTCCAGCTTGGCCTGGGTCAGCTGGGCCGACTGCTGGGTGACCTTGGGCATCTCGCGCATGACCTTGCGGCCCAGCGGCGACTCATAGAACTTGACCAGGTCCTTGAGCTCGGCCTCGGTGAAGGTGTCGGTGTACAGCTTGACCATGTCGGGCTTGATCTTGCTCCAGCCGATGGCGTTGTCCAGGGCGGCATTGGCCTTGGCCTGGTAGCTCTCCAGCACGGCCTGCTTGGAGGTCGGCGCCTTGGTCTGGGCGAAACGCTGGGCGAACATCTGCTGGACCTGCATGTACACCGGGGTGCCCAGCTTGTCGGCATTGGCCAGGACCAGGAATTTTTCTGCGCTGGCGTTGTGGCTGGCGGTGGCGGCGAGGACCTGGCCGCTGGCACAGACCAGGGCGACGGCGGCGCAGAGGGCACGGAGACGGGTCATTGCAATTCCTTCATGAGAGAGGGAGGCGGATACCTCAGAGTAGAGCATTCTGCGCCGCGGCGGGCGCCCTGCTCAAGTGGCACGACGAGCGATGGAACCGCTCTGTCGAATCAGGGCCTAAACTGCGGTTTCGAACCCGCAAAGGAGTGAACGCAGCATGAGCCGTATCGAGACAGACAGCCTGGGCCCGGTCGAAGTTCCAGAGGACGCCTACTGGGGCGCGCAGACCCAGCGTTCGCTGATCAACTTCGCCATCGGCAAGGAGCGCATGCCCCTGGCCGTGCTGCATGCCCTGGCGCTGATCAAGAAAGCCGCGGCACGGGTCAACGACCGCAATGGCGACCTGCCGGCCGACATCGCCCGGCTGATCGAACAGGCTGCCGACGAAGTGCTCGCCGGCCAGCACGACGACCAGTTCCCGCTCGTCGTCTGGCAGACCGGTAGCGGCACCCAGAGTAACATGAACGTCAACGAGGTGATCGCCGGGCGCGCCAACGAACTGGCCGGCAAGGGCCGTGGCGGCAAGGCGCCAGTGCACCCCAACGACCACGTCAATCGCTCGCAGAGCTCTAACGACTGCTTCCCCACCGCCATGCACATCGCCGCGGTACAGGCGGTGCAGGAGAAACTCCTGCCGGCGATCGCCGAACTGTCCTCGGGGCTGGCGGAGCTGTCGGCGCGCCACCAGCACCTGGTCAAGACTGGCCGCACGCACATGATGGACGCCACGCCGATCACCTTCGGCCAGGAGGTGTCGGCCTTCGTCGCCCAGCTCGACTATGCCCAGCGGGCTATCCGTGCCACCCTGCCAGCGGTCTGCGAGCTGGCCCAGGGCGGGACCGCCGTGGGCACCGGCCTGAATGCCCCGCATGGCTTCGCCGAGGCCGTGGCCGCCGAGCTGGCGGCGCTGTCCGGGCTGCCGTTCGTCACCGCGCCGAACAAGTTCGCCGCCCTCGCCGGCCATGAGCCGCTGACCAGCTTGGCCGGAGCCCTCAAGACCCTGGCCGTGGCCCTGATGAAGATCGCCAACGACCTGCGTCTGCTCGGTTCAGGCCCACGCGCGGGGCTTGCCGAGGTGCGCCTGCCGGCCAACGAACCAGGCAGCTCGATCATGCCGGGCAAGGTCAACCCGACCCAGTGCGAGGCGCTCTCCATGCTGGCCTGCCAGGTGCTGGGCAACGATGCGGCGATCGGTTTCGCCGCCAGCCAGGGGCACCTGCAGTTGAACGTGTTCAAGCCGGTGATCATCCACAACCTGCTGCAGTCGATCGAGCTGCTGGCCGATGGCTGCCGCAACTTCCAGCAGCACTGCGTGGCCGGCATCGAGCCGGATGCCGAGCAGATGGCCGCGCACCTGGAGCGAGGGCTGATGCTGGTGACCGCGCTCAACCCGCACATCGGCTACGACAAGGCCGCGGAGATCGCCAAGAAGGCCTACAGCGAGGGCAAGACCCTGCGCGAGGCGGCGCTGGAGTTGAAGTACCTGACCAATGAGCAGTTCGACCAGTGGGTAAGGCCGCAGAACATGCTCGCCCCCGGTGCCAAGGGCTGAGTCTTCGTCACCTGGACGGGCGTTCAGGGCCGCTTCGCGCCCCATCGCCGGCAAGCCGGCGATGGGTTGCAAAGCAGCCCCAGGATTACAGGCCTGACCGGCGTCGGTGCCGACCCGCGCTCAGTGCACCTGAGCCAACCGCGCCCGCCGGGCCCGCCATCCGGCCACCAGCGAAGGCCCCAGGGCCACCAGCGCCGACCCGACCACGACCGTCACCGCGCCGAGATAGCCCAGGGCATTGATGTCTTCGGCATGCACATACTCCGGCCACACCCAGGCCGCCACGGCCACCGCGACGAAGGTCACCAGCGGCGTCAGGGCCAGGGTCGCGCTGACCCGCGAGGCTTCCCAATGGGCCAGGGCCTCGGCGAACGCGCCGTAGGCCACGAGGGTGTTCAGGCAGCACGCCAGCAGCAACCAGCCCTGCACGGGGGTCAGTCGCAGCGCTTCGAGCGGGTGCACCCAGGGCGTCAGTAGCAAGGCGCAGCACAGGTAGATCACCATCATCACCTGCTGGGAATGCCAGACGGTCAGCAGTTGCTTCTGGCTCAGGGCGTAGAACACCCAGATGCTGGTCGCCAGGAGGATGGTCAGCACACCGGTGGTGTAGGTGCCCAGGGAGGTCAGCAGCTCTTCCAGGCGCTGGTTGAAGAACAGGCCAAAGCCCGCCAGCAGCACCAGCAACCCCAGGCCCTGCCCCAGGCTGAAGCGCTCCTTGAACACGAACACACTGGCCACCAGCAACAGCACCGGGCCGATCTGTACCACCAGTTGCGCGGTGCCGGGGCTGAGCAGGTTCAGCCCGACCAGGTAAAGCACGTAGTTACCCATCAGGCCGCACACAGCCAGCGCCACCAGCCCCTTGCCCTTGGGCCCGAGCTTGCCGAACGACGGCAACCGCCGGTTGGCCGCCAGCCAGGCGAACAGCAGGCTGCCGGAGACCAGCAGGCGATACCAGGTGACGGTCACCGGGTCCATCACCTGCAGGACCTGCTTGAGCTTGATCGGCAGGATGCCCCAGAGCAACGCGGTCAGAAGTGCCAGGAACAGGCCATAGACCCAGCGTCCGGAAGAAATGTGCATAACGTCCTCGATCTCAAGCCCTTTGGTGGGGGTGCTGAAATTCTAAGGGTTTGCTGTGATTGGCTGGCGGGAAGTGCCTGGAAAAGATTTCATCAGGTCATTCCCCCCAGGCATGGCAGGCGGGCTGCAAGCTTGAAGCTTGAAAGCGCACCACGACTACTTCTTGTCGAATGCCGCTTCCAGCGCCTCGTTGATGGTGCGCAGTACCTTGACCCGCGCCCAGCGCTTGTCGTTGGCCTCGACCAAGGTCCAGGGCGCGATCTCGGTGCTGGTGCGATCGACCATGTCGCCCACCGCCTCGGCATAGACATCCCACTTGTCACGGTTGCGCCAGTCTTCCTCGGTGATCTTGTAGCGCTTGAAGGGAATCTGCTCGCGCTCCTCGAAACGCTCCAGCTGGGTCTGCGGGTCGATCGCCAGCCAGAACTTGACCAGCACCACGCCGGCGTTGCTCAACTGCTCCTCGAAATCGTTGATCTCGCCATAGGCGCGCATCCAGTCGGCGGGGGTGCAGAAGCCCTCGACCCGCTCCACCAGTACACGGCCATACCAGGAGCGGTCGAAGATGGTGAACTTGCCTCGCGCCGGGATGTGTCGCCAGAAGCGCCACAGGTACGGCTGGGCGCGCTCCTCCTCGGTGGGCGCGGCGACCGGCACGATGCGGTACTGGCGCGGGTCGAGCGCGGCGGCGACGCGGCGGATCGCACCGCCCTTGCCTGCCGCGTCGTTACCCTCGAACACCGCCACCAGGGCGTGGCGGCGCATCTGCTTGTGGCGCAGCAGACCGGCCAGGCGCGCCTGCTCGGTGACCAACTGCTCCTGGTAGTCGCGCTTGTCCAGGCGCTGGCTCAGGTCCAGCGCGCCGAGCAGGCTCTTCTGGTCGATGCTGCGGCCCAGGGGCGCGACGTTGCCCTTGTGCTTGCCCTTCGGCTCGCTGGCCAGGGCCGCCTGCAGGCTCTCCAGCAGGATGCGCCCCACCGCCAGGCTGCGGTAGTACGGGTCGACGCCTTCGATGATGTGCCAGGGTGCATAGTCGCGGCTGGTACGGCGCAGCACCCGCTCGCCGAAACGCACGAAGCGGTCGTAGGTCTGCGACTGCTGCCAGTCCAGCGGGCTGATGCGCCAACTGTGCAACGGGTCGTCCTTGAGCGCCTTGAGGCGAGCCTTCATCTGTTTCTTGGACAGGTGGAACCAGAACTTGATGATCAGCGCGCCCTCGTCGCAGAGCATCTGCTCCAGGCGCTCGGCCCCGGTGATGGCTTGATCGAGCACCGCGTCCTTGAACAGGCCATGGACCCGGCCTTGGAGCATCTGGCTGTACCAGTTGCCGAAGAATACCCCCATGCGCCCTTTCGGCGGCAACGCTCGCCAATAGCGCCAGGCCGGCGGCCGCGCCAGTTCCTCGTCGGTCTGCTGGTCGAAGGTGCGCACCTCGATCAGGCGGGGGTCCATCCACTCGTTGAGCAGCTTGACCGTCTCGCCCTTGCCGGCGCCCTCGACGCCGTTGATCAGCACGATCACCGGAAAGCGCGCCTGCTGCTTGAGTTCGTACTGGGCCTCGAGCAGCGCCTCGCGCAGGGCGGGCACTTCGGCGTCGAAAGCCTCCTTGTCGATGCTGTGGCCTATTTCGGCGGATTCGAACATGCTTGCCTGGGCTCCTTCAATGGATAAGCAAGACTAGCGGAAGTCGGGGCTGCAAGCTGCAAGCTGCAAGCTGCAAGCTGCAAGCTGCAAGCTGCAAGCTGCAAGCTGCAAGCTGCAAGCTGCAAGAAAGTGTAGGCCGTGCCACCATGCGCACCATCTCGTAACTTGCAGCTTGAAGCTTGCAGCTCCCCGATCACCCGCAATTGAAACGACCATGCCAGATACCCGCCTTCCCCAACACGCCCAAATCGACTGGGACGACCAGGGCCGACCTCATTCGCGGCAGTACGACGACGTCTATTTCTCCAAGAACGAGGGCGTGGCGGAGACCGAACACGTCTTCCTCGAACAGAACCACTTGCGTCAGCGCTTCGCCGAACTGGCGCCCGGCGCCTGCCTGGTGATCGGCGAGACAGGCTTCGGGACCGGCATGAATTTCTTCTGCGCCTGGCAGTTGTTCGCCGAACAGGCGCCTGACGAGGCCCGCCTGCATTTCGTCAGTGTCGAGAAGTACCCGCTCAGTCATGACGACCTCGCACGCGCCGTGCAGCTGTGGCCGGAGCTGGCGCCCTATTGGCAACCGCTGTTGGCGCAATACGTGGCGATTCATCCGGGGTTCCAGCAGTTCTCCTTCGCGGATGGGCGGGTCACCCTGACATTGCTGGTCGGCGATGCGCTCGAGCAACTGCCCCAACTCGATGCCCAGGTCGACGCCTGGTTCCTCGACGGTTTCGCCCCCGCGAAAAACCCCGACATGTGGACGCCCGAGCTGTTCGCGCAACTGGCGCGGCTATCGCACCCGGGCACCACCCTGGGCACCTTCACCACCACCGGCTGGGTCCGCCGGGGCCTGATCGCCGCAGGCTTCGCCATGCACAAGGTGCCGGGCATCGGCAAGAAATGGGAGATCATGCGCGGCGACTTCCAGGGCTGGCCCGCCGAGCAGCCCGTGCCCTCGCGGCCGGCCTCTTGGTATGCCCGCCCCCGGCCAATGCCCGGCGCACGCCAGGCCCTGGTCATCGGTGCGGGCCTGGCCGGCAGCGCCAGTGCCGCCAGCCTCGCCGCGCGCGGCTGGCAGGTCAGCGTGCTGGAGCGCCACGACGCCCCCGCCCGGGAAGCCTCCGGCAACCCCCAGGGCGTGCTGTACCTCAAGCTCTCGGCCCATGGCACCGCCCTGTCGCAGATGATCCTCGCCGGTTTCGGCTATACCCGTCGCTGGCTGCAGCGCCTGCGACGCGGCCAGGACTGGGACGCCTGTGGCGTTCTGCAACTGGCCTTCGACGCCCCGGAAGCGCAACGCCAGGCCAAGCTGGCCCAGGCCTTCGACTGCAGCCTGCTGCAGCCGCTCGACCAGGCCCAGGCCGAAACGCTGGCCGGCGTGGCCCTGCCTGCTGGCGGGCTGTTCTATCCCGAGGGCGGCTGGGTGCATCCGCCGGCCCTGTGCCAGGCGCAATTGCAGCACCCACGCATCCGCGTGCTGGCGCACCACGAGGTGATCGAGCTGCGCAAGGCCGACGGCCTGTGGCAGGCCTGGGATGGCGAGCGCCTGCTGGCCAGTGCGCCGCTGGTGGTGCTGGCCGGCGCCGCCGACGTGCGTCGTTTCGCGCCTTGCGCCGGCCTGCCGCTCAAACGTATCCGCGGGCAAGTTACCCGCCTGCCCAGCACCGAAGCCAGCCGCGCCTTGCGCACGGTGGTCTGTGCCGAAGGCTACGTGGCGCCCCCGCGCGAGGGCGAGCATACCCTGGGCGCCAGCTTCGACTTCCACAGTGACGACCTTGCGCCGACTGTCGCCGAACACCAAGGCAACTTGGCTTTGTTGGAGGCGATTTCCACCGATCTTGCCCAGCGACTGCACACCGATGAGTTAGACCCAGAACACCTGGAGGGCCGCGCGGCGTTCCGCTGCACCAGCCCCGACTACCTGCCGATCGTCGGGCCGCTGGCCGATGCCCAGGCGTTCGCCGAGGCCTATGCGGTGCTGGCCAAGGATGCCCGCCAGGTGCCCGACACCACCTGCCCGTGGCTGGAAGGGCTGTACGTGAACAGCGGGCATGGCTCGCGGGGGTTGATCACGGCGCCCTTGAGCGGTGAGCTGATCGCGGCCTGGGCCAGTGGCGAGCCCCTGCCGGTGCCTCGCGCGGTGGCCGAGGCCTGTCACCCGAATCGCTTTGCGTTGCGCAGGTTGATTCGCGGCAAGTAGGGACTCCTTGGGGGCACGAAGCGGCCCCCAACATCCACGCTTATAGCAAATCGTTCTAAAACTCTCATAAATCTCAAAGGTCGGTTCCATACCACCCCATTTCGGGGTATACCTAAAAAAGACTTCCCCAACGGCAAAACCGGTAAGGACCTATGTGCGGATTAGCAGGAGAGTTTCGTTTCACCCCCATCGACCAAGCCCCTCGCCCGGCGGATCTCGCCGCGGTGGAGCGCATGACCCATCACCTGGCACCCCGTGGCCCCGACGCCTGGGGCTTCCATAGCCAGGGCCCGATCGCCCTCGGCCACCGCCGCCTGAAAATCATGGACCTGTCCGACGGCTCGGCCCAGCCCATGATCGACAACACCCTAGGCCTGTCGCTGGCCTTCAACGGCGCCATCTACAACTTCCCGGAACTGCGCCAAGAGCTGCAGGACCTGGGCTACACCTTCTTCTCCGACGGCGACACCGAAGTGCTGCTCAAGGGCTACCACGCCTGGGGCGCGGCACTGCTGCCCAAGCTCAACGGCATGTTCGCCCTGGCCATCTGGGAGCGCGACAACCAGCGCCTGTTCCTCGCCCGCGACCGCCTCGGCGTCAAGCCCCTGTACCTGTCGCGCAATGGCGAGCGCCTGCGGTTCGCCTCGAGCCTGCCGGCGCTGCTCAAGGGCGGCGACATCGACCCGGTGCTCGACCCTGTCGCGCTCAACCACTACCTCAACTTCCACGCCGTGGTCCCTGCACCGCGCACCCTGCTGGCCAACGTGCAGAAACTCGAGCCAGGCACCTGGATGCGCCTCGACCGCCATGGCCAGGTAGAACGCCAGACCTGGTGGCAACTGCACTACGGCCCCAACCCTGACGAACAAGAGCTGGACTTGGACGACTGGACCACCCGCGTGCTCGACGCCACCCGCGATGCCGTGGCGATCCGCCAGCGCGCGGCGGTGGACGTGGGCGTGCTGCTGTCCGGTGGCGTCGACTCCAGCCTGTTGGTCGGCCTGCTGCGAGACGTCGGCGTGGACGACCTGTCGACCTTCTCCATCGGCTTCGAGGACGCCGGCGGCGAGCGCGGCGACGAGTTCCAATACTCAGACCTGATCGCCCGTCACTACGGCACCCGTCACCACCAGTTGCGCATCGCCGAAAGCGAGATCATCGAGCAGTTGCCGGCCGCCTTCCGCGCCATGAGCGAGCCGATGGTCAGCCACGACTGCATCGCCTTCTACCTGCTTTCGCGGGAGGTGGCCAAGCACTGCAAGGGCGTGCAGAGCGGCCAGGGCGCCGACGAGCTGTTCGCCGGCTATCACTGGTACCCGCAGGTCGATGGCGCCGACGATGCCTACACCGCCTACCGCGAAGCCTTCTTCGACCGCAGCCACGCCGAATACCGCGACACGGTGCTGGCGCCCTGGCTGCTGGAGACCGACGTGGCCGGCGAATTCGTCCGCGAGCACTTCGCCCGCCCCGGTGCGTCCGAGGCGGTGGACAAGGCACTGCGCCTGGACAGCACGGTGATGCTGGTGGACGACCCGGTCAAGCGCGTCGACAACATGACCATGGCTTGGGGCCTGGAGGCGCGCACGCCGTTCCTCGACTACCGCCTGGTGGAACTGTCGGCGCGCATCCCGGCACGCTTCAAGCTGCCGGACGGTGGCAAGCAGGTGCTCAAGGCCGCTGCGCGTCGGGTCATCCCCCACGAAGTGATCGATCGCAAGAAAGGCTACTTCCCGGTGCCCGGCCTCAAGCACCTGCAAGGCGCCACGCTGGACTGGGTACGCGAGCTGCTGACCGACCCGAGCCAGGACCGTGGCCTGTTCAACCCGGCGATGCTCGACCGCCTGCTGAGCAATCCCCACGGCCAGCTCACCCCGCTGCGCGGCTCCAAGCTGTGGCAACTGGCGGCCCTGAACCTGTGGCTCAGCGAACAAGGAATCTGACCGATGAAAGCCCATACTGCCTACGGTCAGCGCCTGCTTCGCGGGCAAGCCCCTTCGTACGAGCGCCTGCAGGCGCGCCTGGCCGGCGACGGCAGCGAACCCCACGACCAGCCGCGTGCCGTGCACTGCGGCTGGGGCCGCCTGCTGATCGGCCACACCTACCCTGACTCGGCCGTGCTCGCCGAGGCGCTGCTCGACGAACGCCCTGGCGAGCGCGACATCGCCTTGTACGTGGCCGCCCCCCAGCAGGTGCTGGCCCAAGCCCCACAGCAACTGTTCCTCGACCCGTCGGACACCCTGCGCCTGTGGTTCACCGACTACCGCCCGGCGCAACGGGTGTTCCGCGGCTTTCGTATCCGCCGGGCGCAGGCCGAGGCCGACTGGCAGGCGATCAACGCCCTGTACCAGGCTCGCGGCATGCTGCCGGTCGACCCCGAGCTGCTCACCCCGCGTCACCTCGGCGGGCCGGTGTACTGGCTGGCCGAGGACGAAGACACCGGTGCGGTGATCGGCAGTGTCATGGGGCTGAACCACGACAAAGCCTTCGACGACCCGGAGCATGGCTGCAGCCTGTGGTGCCTGGCGGTCGACCCGCAGTGCAGCCGCCCGGGCGTCGGCGAGGTGCTGGTACGCCACCTGATCGAGCACTTCATGAGCCGCGGCCTTGCCTACCTCGACCTGTCGGTGCTGCACGACAACCGCCAGGCCAAGCGCCTGTACCAGAAGCTGGGGTTTCGCAACCTGCCGACCTTCGCCGTCAAGCGCAAGAACGGCATCAACCAGCAGCTGTTCCTCGGCCCCGGCCCCGAGGCCGAACTCAACCCCTATGCCCGGATCATCGTCGACGAAGCCTTCCGCCGGGGCATCGAGGTGCAGGTGGACGATGCCGCCGCCGGCCTGTTCACCCTGAGCCTCGGCGGGCGCCGGGTCCGGTGCAGGGAATCGTTGAGTGACCTGACCAGCGCGGTGAGCATGACCCTCTGCCAGGACAAGCGCCTGACCCAGCACACCCTGCAGGCCGCCGGCCTGCAGGTGCCGGTGCAACAGCTGGCGGGCAATGCCGACGACAACCTGGCCTTTCTCGAAGAACACCACGCAGTGGTGGTCAAGCCAGTGGATGGCGAGCAAGGCCAGGGCGTGGCAGTCGACCTGCGCAGCCATGAGGAGGTCAGCCAGGCCATCGAGCAGGCTCGCCGCTTCGACAGCCGCGTGCTGCTGGAGAGCTACCACCCGGGGCTGGACCTGCGCATCGTGGTGATCGGCTTCGAAGTGGTCGCCGCGGCGATCCGCCATCCGGCCCAGGTGATCGGCGACGGCAAGCACAGCATCGGCGCGCTGATCGAAGCCCAGAGCCGTCGGCGCCAGGCTGCCACCGGTGGCGAGAGCCGTATCCCGGTGGACGAGGAAACCGAGCGCACCCTGCGCGCCGTGGGCCTTGACTATACGAGCGTGTTACCGGCCGGCCAGCGCCTGGCCGTGCGCCGCACCGCCAACCTGCACACCGGCGGCACCCTGGAGGACGTCACCGAGCGCCTGCACCCAGTGCTGGCCGATGCCGCGGTACGCGCCGCCCGTGCCCTGGACATCCCAGTGGTGGGCCTCGACCTGATGGTGCGCGACGCCAGCCAGCCGGACTACGTGATCATCGAGGCCAACGAACGGGTCGGCCTGGCCAACCACGAACCGCAACCTACCGCCGAACGCTTCGTCGACCTGCTGTTCCCGCACAGCCGGCCGCTGGCCTGACGCACGCTTGCAGGAGCAGCCTTCGTGGGAGCGGCCCTTTCGCGACACAAGGCCGCTCCCACGAAGTGCCCCCTCCACAGGCGTCAGCCATGCATCACCCAGCCCATGCCAACAGAGGAATGGACATGCCGGACCGACATCCCGAACCCGACCTGGACTACCTGAAGAAAGTCCTCCTGGAGATGCTCGCCATCCCCAGCCCTACCGGCTTCACCGACACCATCGTGCGCTATGTGGCCGAACGCCTGGACGAGATGGGCATCCCCTTCGAGCTGACCCGCCGGGGCACCATCCGTGCCACCGTCAAGGGCCGGCAGAGTTCGCCCGACCGCGCCGTCTCGGCGCACCTGGACACCATCGGCGCCAGCGTGCGCCAACTGCTCGACAACGGCCGCCTGGCCCTGGCGCCGGTAGGCTGCTGGTCCAGCCGCTTCGCCGAAGGCAGCCGGGTCAGTGTGTTCACCGACACCGGCGTGTACCGGGGCAGCGTGCTGCCGCTGATGGCCAGCGGGCATGCCTTCAACACCGCCATCGACCAGATGCCGATCAGTTGGGAGCACGTGGAAGTGCGCCTGGACGCCTACTGCACCACCCGCGCCGACTGCGAGGCGCTGGGCATCGCCATCGGCGACTTCGTCGCCTTCGACCCGCTGCCAGAGTTCACCGAGAGCGGCCACATCAGTGCCCGACACCTGGACGACAAGGCCGGCGTGGCGGCGCTGCTGGCGGCGCTCAAGGCCGTTGTGGAGAGCGGCCGCCAGCCGCTGATCGACTGCCACCCGCTGTTCACCATCACCGAGGAGACCGGCTCCGGCGCCGCCGCGGCGCTGCCCTGGGACGTCAGCGAATTCGTCGGCATCGACATCGCCCCGGTGGCACCGGGCCAGGCCTCCAGCGAGCATGCGGTGAGCGTGGCCATGCAGGACTCCTCCGGGCCCTACGACTATCACCTGTCGCGCCATCTGCTCAAGCTCGCCGCCGACCAGGACCTGCCGGTGCGCCGCGACCTGTTCCGCTACTACTTCAGCGATGCCCACTCGGCGGTGACTGCTGGCCACGACATCCGCACCGCCCTGGTGGCCTTCGGTTGCGACGCCACCCACGGCTACGAGCGTACCCACATCGACAGCCTGGCAGCGCTCAGCCGCCTGCTGACCGGCTACCTGCTCAGCCCGCCGGTGTTCGCCAGCGACTCGCAACCGGCCAATGCCTCCCTCGAGCGCTTCAGCCACCAGTTGGAGCACGACGCGCAGATGGAAAGCGATACCCGGGTCCCGGCGGTGGACAGCCTGCTGGGCAACAAAAGCTGATGTCCCGGCGGGTTTGGCGTAGCATGGCGGCATTCATGAACGAACCCTGCCCGCCATGCTGATCCCCTACGACCAACTGCAAGCCGAAACCCTGACCCGCCTGATCGAGGACTTCGTCACCCGCGACGGCACCGACAACGGTGACGACACGCCGCTGGAAACCCGCGTGCTGCGAGTACGCCAGGCCCTGGCCAAGGGGCAGGCATTCATCCTGTTCGACCCCGAGAGCCAGCAGTGCCAACTGCTGGCCCGGCATGAGGTGCCGCGGGAGTGGCTTGAGTAGCGGGGAAGCGGTTGGCTCGCTCAATACGGTCAGACAAGACTTCGAATTGCCATTTGGGGCCGCGAATAGCCCCCTGTCAGCCATCAGACTGCCGCTCGACCTTTTCCTTGATGCGCCTGTAGACCTCCGCCCGATGCACCTGGACCTGGCGCGGCGCACTGATGCCGAAACGCACCACACCGCCATCGATCGCCATGATCTTGAGCTGGATGTCGTCACCGATGTTGATGACCTGCCCGACTTCGCGCCCTATAACCAGCATGATCCGATCCTCCACCCCAAGGGAAAATCGGAGACTGCATCGGGTACATTCGGCCACTCAACACTTCACCCATTAAATAGACGCAGCCTACGCAGACGGGTAACTATCCCTACAGAAATCGCCTGGTTTCAGCCCTGTTGCAGCCGTGGCCCGAACACGATGATGGTCGCCCCGACGACGCACAGCAGTGCGCCGATCCAGTCGCTGCCCAGTGGCCGCGCCCGCTCCACCAGCGCCAGCCAGAGCAGCGAGGAGACGATGTAGATACCGCCATAGGCGGCGTAGGCCCGACCGGCATAGGCGGCCTCGACGCGGGTGAGGATCAGCCCGAACAAGGTCAGGCTGACCAGCGCCGGCAGCAGCCACCAGGCACTCTTGCCCAGCCGCAGCCACAGGTAGAAGGCATAGCAGCCGGCGATCTCGAACATCGCCGCCAGGAAGAACCACAGGTAATTGATCACGCCAGGCACCCTTGCCAGTCCAAAGCGGCGCACAGCATACCTGATCGAGCGCCCTGGCCAGAGCGTCCGGTTCGCGCAAGGTACGCTCCAGCACCGGTCAGCCAGGGTCCTTGGGGCTGCGTTGCAGCCCATCGCGGGCAAGCCCGCTCCCACAGGGATAGCGCTGATCTGAAGAATGGCCCACCTCCCTGGGAGCCTGATCTGAAGAATGCCCCACATCCCTTGTGGGGCTTGCCGGCGATGGGCCGCACAGCGGCCCCAAGATACATCAGGTACCACTACGCCCCTTGGCCCGCATCTTCGCCGCCATGTCGGCCATCTCGTCATACAGCCGCGCCGGCGCCTGGCGCTTCAACTCCCAGGCCTGGCGCCCAGCCTCATGGGGCAGGATGAGAAACACCCCAGCGGCCACCTGGGCATGGATGTAGTCGGCGATCTCGGCGGCGCTGATCGGCGAACCCTCCAGCAGCTTGCCGACCTGGGCCTTCATGGCCGGGTTCGGCCCACGGAAGGAGTCGAGCAGGTTGGTCTGGAAGAACGATGGGCACACCACATGCACCGCCACGTCCAACGCGCGCAACTCGACCAGCAGGCTCTCCGAGAGGGCCAGCACGCCGGCCTTGGCCACGTTGTAGTTGCTCATCCCCGGCCCCTGCATCAGCGCAGCCATGGAGGCGATGTTGACGATCCGCCCCTTGCTGCGCTCGAGCAGCGGCAGGAAAGCCTTGCAGCCCTTGACCACGCCCATCAGGTTGACCGCGATCTGCCAGTCCCAGTCCTCCAGGGACAGCTCGGCGAAGAAACCGCCCGAGGCCACCCCGGCGTTGTTGACGATCACGTCGATGCCGCCGAACTGCTCCTCGCAGGCCTGGGCCAGGGCGGTGAGCTGGCTGTAGTCGCGCACGTCGCAACGCTGGGCGAAACCGTCGCCACCGGCCTCGCGGACCCGTTCGAGGGTCTGGCGCAGCCCGGCCTCGTTGACGTCTGCCAGCGCCAGGCGCCAGCCATCGCGGGCCCAGCGCAGGGCAATCTCGCGGCCGAGGCCGGAGCCGGCTCCGGTGATCATGATGCGGTCGTGCATGGTGGCAAGCCTTGTGCTGACAGGTGATGGAGGGAGTCTATACAAGGCCTGGCGTGCAGGGCGCTGCTATCAGGCTGGTGAATGCAGGAGCATGGCTGCAGAGCAGCCCCAACTGACCGCAAATGGAATCTTTAGCCATCGCCCCCAGTCGGAATTATCAAGAGGCCAGCATTCCGAGGCCCTTGACCCTCAACCACGCAAGGACTCCGCCATGACCACGATCCTCATCATCATCCTGATCCTGCTGTTGATTGGTGGCTTACCGGTCTTTCCTCACTCGCGCAGTTGGGGCTATGGCCCCTCCGGCATCATCGGCGTGGTGCTGGTGATCCTGCTGGTGCTGTTGTTGCTGGGCATGATCTAGAAAAGAAAAAGCCGCAAGCCAGTGCACCAGGCACTCGCTTGCGGCTTGCCGTCAGGCCTGCGCTATCAGTGGGAGACGGCGCCGGAGGCCCCCAGGCCAGTCTGCGAACGCACGAACTGCGGGAAGAACAGCGCACGCTCTTCGTCGGCGGCCTTGGACTTGTCGGTGACCGAGAAGAACCAGATGCCGATGAAGGCGATGATCATGGAGAACAGCGCCGGGTACTCGTACGGGTAGATCGCCTTCTCGTGGCCGAGGATCTGCACCCAGATGGTCGGGCCGAGGACCATCAGGCCCACCGCGCTGACCAGGCCCATCCAGCCGCCGATCATGGCGCCACGGGTGGTCAGTTTCTTCCAGTACATCGAGAGCAGCAGCACCGGGAAGTTGCAGCTGGCAGCGATGGAGAAGGCCAGACCGACCATGAAGGCGATGTTCTGGTTCTCGAACAGGATGCCCAGGCCGATCGCCAGCACGCCCAGGGCGATGGTGGTGATCTTCGACACGCGGATCTCGTCCTTGTCGTTGGCCTTGCCCTTGCGCCAGACGCTGGCGTACAGGTCATGGGACACCGCCGAGGCACCGGCCAGGGTCAGGCCCGCGACCACCGCCAGGATAGTGGCGAAGGCCACCGCCGAGATGAAGCCGAGGAACACGCTGCCACCCACGGCGTTGGCCAGGTGCACCGCTGCCATGTTGTTACCGCCGATCAGGGCGCCGGCGGCGTCCTTGAAGTCCGGGTTGGTGCTGACCAGCAGGATCGCGCCGAAGCCGATGATGAAGGTCAGGATGTAGAAGTAGCCGATGAAGCCAGTGGCGTAGAGCACGCTCTTGCGCGCTTCCTTGGCGTCGCTGACGGTGAAGAAGCGCATCAGGATGTGCGGCAGGCCGGCGGTACCGAACATCAGCGCCAGGCCCAGGGAGAACGCCGAGATCGGGTCCTTGACCAGGCCGCCCGGGCTCATGATCGCCTCACCCTTGGCGTGCACCTTGATCGCTTCGGAGAACAGGGTGTTGAAGTCGAAGCCCACGTGCTTCATCACCATCAGCGCCATGAAGCTGGCACCGGAGAGCAGCAGCACGGCCTTGATGATCTGTACCCAGGTGGTGGCCAGCATGCCGCCGAACAGCACGTACAGGCACATCAGGATACCCACCAGGATCACCGCGACGTGGTAGTCCAGGCCGAACAGCAGCTGGATCAGCTTGCCGGCACCGACCATCTGGGCGATCAGGTAGAACGCCACCACCACCAGCGAGCCAGAGGCCGACAGGGTGCGGATCTCCTTCTGCCCAAGGCGGTACGAGGCCACGTCGGCGAAGGTGTACTTGCCCAGGTTGCGCAGGCGCTCGGCGATCAGGAAGAGGATGATCGGCCAGCCGACCAGGAAGCCGATCGAGTAGATCAGGCCGTCGTAGCCGGAGGTGAACACCAGGGCGGAAATCCCCAGGAAGGAGGCCGCCGACATGTAGTCGCCGGCGATCGCCAGGCCGTTCTGGAAGCCCGTGATACGGCCGCCGGCGGCATAATAGTCGGACGCCGACTTGTTACGTTTGGAGGCCCAGTAGGTAATCCCCAGGGTGAAGCAGACGAAAGCCAGGAACATGACGATCGCCGAGACGTTGAGCGGCTGCTTGTGCACCTCGCCGGTCAGGGCGTCGGCGGCCCACACGGCGGGTGCGAAGGCACCGAAGGCCAGCACGGCCAAGGCTTTGGTTTGGCGGATCATTGCTGCGCCTCCTTGAGGATTTCCTTGTTCAGCTCATCGAACTCGCCATTGGCGCGACGCACGTAGATGGCGGTGAGGATGAATGCCGAGACGATCAGGCCGACGCCCAGGGGGATACCCCAGGTGATCGACGAGCCGACACTGAGCTTGGCGCCCAGTACCTGCGGACCGTAGGCGATGAGGAGGATGAAGGCACAGTACAGGCCGAGCATGATCGCCGAGAGGATCCAGGCGAAACGCTCGCGCTTGGTGACAAGTTCCTTGAAGCGCGGACTGTTCTGTATCGATTGGTAGATGCTGTCGTTCATTGTTTTTGTCCTAGCAGCAACACAAATAAGGGAGAACCCGCCCTTACTTTATGCTGCCGATGGACACCAACCAGACGACCTTAGTCTTAGATGAGAAACTGTTTTGCAGGATCGGTAACAACCTGGGGGGCACAGCAAGGCCCAAGGCCGGCCAGGTAGGGCTTTGTCATGCCGGGGCCGCTTCGCGCCCCATCGCCGGCAAGCCGGCTCCCACATGGCCCCTGCAAACCGCATCATATGTGGTCGACTCGGTCCCTGTGGGAGCCGGCTTGCCGGCGATGGGCGCGAAGCGGCCCTGGATGATCGCTCAATACCAGCCGATCACTTGCCGGTCCACGCCTTCACCCGCTCCGGGTGCTTGGCCACCCAGTCCTTGGCCGCCGCCTCGGGCTTGGCGCCTTCCTGGATCGCCAGCATCACCTCGCCGATCTCGTCCTTGGACTGCCAGTGGAAGTTCTTGAGGAACTCGACCACTTCCGGTGCCTTGCTCGCCAATTCCTTGCTGCCGATGCTGTTGACCGTCTCGGCAGCGCCATACACGCCCTGTGGGTCTTCGAGGAACTTGAGCTTCCACTTGGCGAACATCCAGTGCGGCACCCAGCCGGTCACGGCGATGGACTGCTGCTTGGCATAGGCACGCCCGAGCTCGGCGGTCATCGCCGCACCGGAGCTGGCCTGCAGCTTGTAGCCGTCCAGGGCGTAGTCCTTGATCGCCTGGTCGGTCTTGAGCATCACGCCGGAGCCGGCGTCGATGCCGACGATCTTGTGCTTGAAGCTGTCATCGGTCTTGAGGTCGCCGATACTGGCGGCCTTGACGTACTCGGGCACGATCAGGCCGATCTTGGCATCCGTGAAGTTGGGGCCGTAGTCGACCACCTTGTCCTTGTTCTTGGCCCAGTATTCGCCGTGGGTCACCGGCAGCCAGGCCGACAGCATGGCGTCGAGCTTGCCGGTGGCCACGCCCTGCCACATGATGCCGGTGGCGACGGGCTTGAGGTCCACGTCATAACCGAGTTTCTGCTTGATCACTTCGGCGGCCACGAAGGTGGTCGCCACGCTGTCGGACCAACCATCCACGTAACCTATGCTCACTTGCTTGGCCATCGCCTGCGCAGCGCTCATGGCCAATACCAGGGCTGTCCCCACGCCCAGGAAACGTCGCATTTTCATCAAAGCATCCCCTCGTCAGGTCTCGGAAACTGCATCATCAACCTGCCACACGAGGCGACCTGCTCTGTCAGCGACCTTCACCGAACAGTAAGCGACAGCATTTCGCCATTAACGCCAGATCGCCCCGCCAGCCTGCGCGATCCTTGCATGCCTGCGGCCCGCTGCCCAGGCAAAATCATCACTTTGCGCTATGTTCCACAGAACGAGCATTGCCGCGCCGTAGACCTTCGCGGCAACATCTGGTGCAACAAATGGCGGGGCGATGGGCAACTTTGCCCTGTTCGTTGCGGTCCTAGGCTCGTCATCGCTTCGCCTTGCCGATCTCTTTGGGGGAATTCATGCTTCGACCCTTGCGCCTCGCCGCCCTGCTCGGCGGCCTGCTCCTGGCTGCGGCCGCCTCGGCGCGGGATATCGACGCCGCCAGCTACGGCTACCCCTTGACCAACCCGTTCGAGGCGACCATCGCCACCACGCCGCCGGACCAACGCCCTACCCTGCCCAGCGACGAGGACATCACCCAGGCCGACTACAGCCTGAACCTGCGCCCGGAGCGAACCTTCAACCTACCGGCCAACTTCTGGCCGGTGAAAAAGCTCAAGTACCGCCTGGCCCGCCAGGACCGCGAGGCGCCGCTGATCTTCATCATCGCCGGCACCGGCGCGCCCTACACCAGCACCATCAACGAATACCTGAAGAAGCTGTTCTACCAGGCCGGCTACCACGTGGTGCAATTGTCGTCGCCCACCAGCTGGGACTTCATGAGCGCCGCCTCGCGCTTCGCCACCCCTGGCATCAGCAGCGAGGATGCCGAGGACCTGTACCGGGTCATGCAGGCCGTGCGTGCCCAGCATCCGCGCCTGCCGGTCAGCGATTTCAACCTCACCGGCTACAGCCTCGGCGCCCTCGACGCCGCCTTCGTCAGCCACCTGGACGAAACCCGGCGCAGCTTCAACTTCAAGCGTGTGCTGCTGCTCAACCCACCGGTCAACCTGTACACCTCGGTCAGCAACCTGGACAAGCTGGTGCAGACGCGGGTCAGGGGCATCGACCGCAGCACCACCTTCTACGAGCTGATGCTGGAAAAGCTCACGCTCTACTTCCAGGAAAAGGGCTACATCGACCTCAACGAAGCCTTGCTCTACGACTTCCAGAAGTCCCGTCAACACCTGTCCAACGAACAGATGGCCATGCTGATCGGCACCTCGTTCCGTTTCTCGGCGGCCGACATCGCCTTCACCTCCGACCTGATCAACCGTCGTGGGCTGATCACCCCGCCGAAGTACCCGATCACCGAGGGTAGCAGCCTCACGCCGTTCTTCAAGCGTGCCTTGCAGTGTGATTTCGAGTGCTACATGACCGAGCAGGTGATCCCCATGTGGCGCGCCCGCACCGACGGCGGCAGCATCCTGCAACTGATCGACCAGGCCAGCCTCTACGCCCTGGAGGACTACCTGCGCCAGAGCACGAAGATCGCCGTGATGCACAACGCCGACGATGTCATCCTCGGCCCCGGCGACATCGGCTTTCTGCGCAGGGTGTTCGGCGATCGCCTGACCCTGTACCCCCATGGCGGCCATTGCGGCAACCTCAACTACCGCGTCAACAGCGACGCCATGCTGGAGTTCTTCCGTGGTTAACAAACTGCTGCTCGTCACCGCCCTGTTCGCCGCCGGCAATGCCCTGGCGGCGGAGACCGCGCCACGGACCAGCGTGGTCGAGGCCGACCCGATCGACACACCGGCCGTGGAAACCGACGGCTTCCTCGATCCACTGCGCGAGCTGAAGTTCAACCCCGGGCTCGACCAGCGCGAGTTCGAGCGCTCGACCCTGACCGCACTGAACGTCTATGACCCGCTGGAGTCGATGAACCGGCGCATCTACCACTTCAACTACCGCTTCGACCAGTGGGTGATGCTGCCGGTGGTGGACGGCTACCGCTATGTCACCCCGCGCTTCGTGCGCACGGGGGTGAGCAACTTCTTCAACAACCTGGGCGACGTGCCCAACTTGTTCAACAGCCTGCTGCAGCTCAAGGGCAAGCGCTCGGCGGAAATCACCGCACGGCTGATGTTCAACACCATCATCGGCGTCGGCGGGCTATGGGACCCAGCCACGAAGATGGGCCTGCCACGGCAGAGCGAGGACTTCGGCCAGACCCTGGGCTTCTATGGCGTCCCCAACGGACCGTACATCATGCTGCCGATCCTCGGGCCGTCGAACCTGCGCGATACCGCCGGGCTGGTGGTGGACTACGTGGGCGAGCAGGAGGCCAACTTCCTCAATGTGGCCGAGGCCAGCAGCGACCACCCGGAGATCACCGTGTTGCGCGCGGTGGACAAGCGCTACACGACCAACTTCCGCTATGGGCAGCTCAACTCGCCGTTCGAGTACGAGAAGGTGCGGTACGTGTATACCCAGGCGAGGAAGCTGCAGATCGCCGAGTAAGGCGCCGCCCTGTTCGCCTGGGGCGTGAAGCGGCCTCAAGGCCGCTGGCCCGGCAGCTACCCCGCCAGCCCCAGGAACTGGCACAGCTCCCGTCGCTTGGCCAGGGCATCCTTGCGCCCCAGTTCGATCAATTCGCTGCAATAGCTGGCCTCGAACAGCAGGTAGCTGAGCACCCCTGCCCCGCTGGTACGGGTCGCGCCCGGCCCACGCAGGAACAGGCGCAACGCCGCCGGCAGCTCGCGCCGATGCCGCGCGGCGATCTCGTCCAGCGGCTGGCTGGGCGCCACCACCAGCACCTCGATCGGCGCCAGCCCCAGGCGTCGGGCGTCGAGGTGGGCCGGCAACAGGTGGCTCAGGTGGTTCAGGCGCTGGAGCAGCTCGATATCGTCCTCCAGGCTGTCGATGAAGGTGCTGTTGAGCATGTGCCCACCGATCTGCGCCAGGCTCGGTTGCTGGCCGCTGAAGACCCGCTGGGTCGGCAAGGGAGGCGCGGGCCGCTGTGGGTTGCCGCTGACCCCGACCACCAGCACGCGGCTGGCGCCCAGGTGCAGCGCCGGGCTGATCGGTGCCGACTGGCGCACCGCACCGTCGCCGAAGTACTCCTCGCCGAGCTTGACCGGGGCGAACAGCAGCGGGATCGCCGCGCTGGCCAGCAGGTGCTCGATGGTCAGGGCCGTCGGCAGGCCGATACGCCGGTGGCGCAGCCAGGGCTCGATGGCGCCACGGCCCTGGTAGAACGTCACCGCCTGGCCGGACTCGTAGCCAAACGCGGTGATGGCGACAGCCCGCAGTTGCCCGGCGGCCAGGGCATGGGTGATGCCGTCCAGGTCCAGGTGCGACTGCAGCAGCGAGCGCAGCGGGCTGCTGTCGAGCAGGGCCACCGGCACCTGGCCCCCCAGGCCCAGCAGGTTGTGGCTGACGAAGCGGCTGGCCTGGCGGATCACCCCGGGCCAGTCGCTGCGCAGCACCAGGTGGCTGCGAAAGTGCTGCCAGAAGGCGGTGAGCCGCTGAACCGCCTCAGTGAAACGGGTGGCGCCACTGGCCAGGGTCACGGCATTGATGGCACCTGCCGAGGTGCCGACGATCACCGGGAAGGGGTTGGCCGCACCGGCTGGCAGCAGCTCGGCGATGCCGGCCAGCACACCGACCTGGTAGGCGGCGCGGGCACCGCCGCCGGAGAGAATCAGGCCGGTGGTGGGGGGTGAAGCCATCGAATGCCTCCCTGGTGGGGTGTCAGTACCGAAGCCAGTCAGCCATGACGCTCAACTGCCATTTAGGGCCGCTTCGCGCCCCATCGCCGGCGCAGGCCACGCATCTCAACGCTTCTTCTTGTCATACAGCCGCGCCTCCCCTGGCGGTCGCGACTTGAAGCGCCGGTGCGCCCACAGGTACTGCTCGGGGCACTCGCGCAGCACGCTTTCGACCCATTGGTTGATCCGCAGGCAATCGGCCTCTTCGCTCTCGCCGGGGAAGTCCGCCAGCGGCGGGTGGATCACCAGGCGGTAGCCGCTGCCGTCTTCCAGGCGCTTCTGGGTGAAGGGAATCACCCGAGCCTTGCCCAGGCGGGCGAACTTGGTGGTGGCGGTGACCGTCGCTGCCGGAATGCCGAACAACGGCACGAACAGGCTCTGCTTGGCGCCGTAGTCCTGGTCCGGGGCGTACCAGATCGCCCGGCCGGCGCGCAGCAGCTTGAGCATGCCGCGTACGTCCTCGCGCTCCACCGCCAGGGAGTCGAGGTTATGGCGCTCGCGGCCGCTGCGCTGGATGTAGTCGAACACCGGGTTGCCATGCTCGCGGTACATGCCGTCGATGGTATGGGCCTGACCCAGGAGCGCGGCGCCGATCTCCAGGGTGGTGAAGTGCACGGCCATGAGGATCGCGCCCTGCCCTTCGCGCTGGGCATCCTGCAGGTGCTCCAGCCCTTCGATGTGGGCCAGGCGTGCCAGCCTGGCCTTGGGCCACCACCAGCTCATGGCCATCTCGAAGAAGGCGATGCCGGTGGAGGCGAAGTTTTCCTTCAGCAAACGCTGCCGTTCGTCGCCGGACAGTTCAGGAAAACACAGCTCCAGGTTGCGGGCGGCGATACGCCGACGCTCGCCGGCCACCCGGTACATCAGCGCGCCCAGGGCACGGCCGAGCCACAGCAGGGCGCGGTACGGCAACTGGGCCACCAGCCACAGCAGGCCGAGCCCCAGCCACAGGCCCCAGAATCGCGGGTGAAGGAAAGAGGGACGAAAACGCGGGCGTTCCATTGAAGCTTCCGGAAAGACAAAGGTGGGCATTCTACATCGGTTGCGGCCAACGGGTCTTATCGCTATAAGTCAGGGCACTTTTTCCGCAACAAGCCGTCTATGCAGACCATGAGCCTCAACCAGACACCCGATATCGCCTCCGTGTTCCAGCTCAAGGGCAGCATGCTTGCCATCACCGTGCTGGAACTCGCGCGCAACGACCTCGAAGCCCTCGACCTGCAACTGGCGGCGAAAGTGGCCCAGGCCCCCAATTTCTTCAGCAACACGCCGCTGGTGCTGGCCCTGGACAAGCTGCCGGCCGGCGAAGGGGCGATCGACCTGCCCGGGCTGATGCGCATCTGTCGCCATCACGGCCTGCGCACCCTGGCGATCCGCGCCAACCGCATCGAGGACATCGCCGCGGCGATCGCCATCGACCTGCCGGTGCTGCCGCCTTCCGGTGCCCGCGAGCGGCCGCTGGAGCCCGAACCCGAGGTGAAGAAGCCCGAGCCCGCGCCAGCCCCCCCGGCAGCGCCGGAGCCCGAGGTGCGCCCCACGCGCATCATCACCTCGCCAGTGCGCGGCGGCCAGCAGATCTACGCCCAGGGCGGCGACCTGGTGGTGACCGCTTCGGTCAGCCCGGGTGCGGAACTTCTCGCCGATGGCAACATCCATGTGTACGGCGCCATGCGTGGCCGCGCCCTGGCCGGCATCAAGGGCAATACCCGGGCGCGTATCTTCTGCCAGCAGATGACTGCGGAACTGGTGTCCATCGCCGGCCAGTACAAGGTCTGCGAAGACCTGCGCCGCGACCCGTTGTGGGGGGCCGGCGTGCAGGTCAGCCTGTCTGGCGATGTGTTGAACATCACCCGTCTTTAACGGATACTGCCGCCATTTTTAGCGCAACTTTTTTGCTGTTGCCGTTTTTCGTATTTGCAGGGACTCGCGTCCCGTTTATTTAGGGGTGAAACACCTTGGCCAAGATTCTCGTGGTTACTTCCGGCAAGGGGGGCGTGGGCAAGACCACCACCAGCGCCGCTATCGGTACCGGCCTCGCACTGCGTGGCTACAAGACAGTCATCGTCGACTTCGACGTCGGCCTGCGTAACCTCGACCTGATCATGGGCTGCGAGCGCCGCGTGGTGTACGACTTCGTCAACGTCGTCAACGGCGAGGCCAACCTGCAGCAAGCCCTGATCAAGGACAAGCGCCTGGAGAACCTCTACGTCCTGGCCGCCAGCCAGACCCGCGACAAGGACGCGCTGACCCAGGAAGGCGTCGAGAAGGTCCTGATGGAACTGAAGGAAACCTTCGACTACGTGATTTGCGACTCCCCGGCAGGTATCGAGAAAGGCGCCCACCTGGCCATGTACTTCGCCGACGAAGCGATCGTCGTGACCAACCCGGAAGTTTCCTCGGTACGCGACTCCGACCGCATGCTGGGCATCCTCTCGAGCAAGTCGCGCCGCTCCGAGAACGGCGAGGAGCCGATCAAGGAACACCTGTTGATCACCCGTTACCACCCCGAGCGCGTCAGCAAGGGCGAGATGCTCAGCATCGCCGATGTCGAGGAGATCCTGGCCATCAAACTCAAGGGCGTGATCCCCGAATCCCAGGCCGTACTCAAGGCCTCCAACCAGGGCATCCCGGTCATCCTGGATGACCAGAGCGATGCCGGCCAGGCGTATAGCGACACGGTCGACCGTCTGCTGGGTAAAGAGAAGCCACTGCGGTTCATCGATGTGCAGAAGCAAGGATTCTTCGCGCGCCTGTTTGGAGGCAAATAAACCATGAACCTTTTTGACTTCTTTCGTGGCAGACAGAAACAGAGCAGCGCGTCGGTAGCGAAAGAGCGTCTACAGATCATCGTGGCGCACGAGCGAGGCCAGCGCAGCGAGCCGGACTACCTGCCAGCCCTGCAAAAAGAACTGCTCGAAGTGATCCGCAAGTATGTGAACATCGGCAACGACGACGTGCACATCGAGCTGGAGAACCAGGGCAGTTGCTCGATCCTCGAGCTGAACATCACCCTGCCCGACCGCTGATCCAGCGCTTCCGGGCACACCGCGATCCCTGTGGGAGCGGCCTTGTGCCGCGAACGGGCCGGTACCGGCGCCATCCTCCACGGCGCCTACCGGCCCGTTCGTGGGCAAGCCCGCTCCCACAGTGCTTTAGAGAACCTGCGACAATGCCGCTGTCGAACATCCAGATCCTCCACGAGGACGCCGCCATCCTGGTGGTCAACAAGCCGACCCTGCTGCTGTCGGTGCCGGGCCGTGCCGAGGACAACAAGGACTGCCTGATCACCCGCCTGCAGGAGAACGGCTACCCCGACGCCCTGATCGTCCACCGCCTGGACTGGGAGACATCCGGGATCATCCTGCTGGCCCGCGATGCCGACAGCCATCGCGAGCTGTCGCGCCAGTTCCACGACCGCGAGACCGAGAAAGCCTACACCGCCCTGTGCTGGGGGCAGCCGGCGCTGGACAGTGGCAGCATCGACCTGCCCCTGCGCTACGACCCGCCGACCAAGCCGCGCCATGTGGTGGATCACGAGCAGGGCAAGCATGCCCTGACCTTCTGGCGCATCCTCGAGCGCTGCGGCGACCATTGCCGGGTCGAGCTGACCCCGATCACCGGGCGCTCGCACCAGTTGCGCGTGCACATGCTGTCGATCGGGCACCCGTTGCTGGGCGACCGTCTGTATGCCAACCCCGAGGCCTTGGCGGCTCATGAGCGGCTGTGCCTGCATGCGAGCATGCTGGGCTTTACCCACCCGGTTTCCGGTGAACGATTGAAATTCGAGTGCCCGGCACCTTTTTAAGCTGCAAGAAAAAACCAGAGCGGATCGCGTTGGTGCTTGCTCCGGTGGGCGCTCTTGCTTGAAGCTTGAAGCTTGCAGCTCGATTTGTTGGAGTGAGTTATGCGCGATTCCCTGAATGCCGGCCTGATCGATTTCCTCAAGGCCTCCCCCACGCCCTTCCATGCCACCGCGAGCCTCGCCCTGCGCCTGGAGGCCGCTGGTTACCAGCGCCTGGACGAGCGTGACAGCTGGGCCACGGTGCCCGGCGGGCGCTATTACGTGACCCGCAACGACTCCTCGATCATCGCCATCAAGCTCGGCAAGCATTCACCGCTGCTGGGTGGCATCCGCATGGTCGGCGCCCACACCGACAGCCCGTGCCTGCGGGTCAAGCCACAACCCGAGCTGCAGCGCCAGGGTTTCCTGCAACTGGGCGTGGAAGTCTATGGGGGTGCACTGCTGGCGCCTTGGTTCGACCGCGACCTGTCGCTGGCCGGGCGGGTCACCTTCCGCCGCGATGGCAAGGTCGAGAGCCAGTTGGTGGACTTCAAGCTGCCGATCGCGATCATTCCCAACCTGGCCATCCACCTCAACCGTACCGCCAACGAAGGCTGGGCGATCAACCCGCAGCACGAACTGCCGCCGATCCTCGCCCAGGTCGCCGGCGACGAGCGAGTCGATTTCCGCGCCCTGCTCACCGAGCAACTGGCCCGCGAGCACCAGCTCAACGCCGATGTGGTGCTGGACTACGAGCTGAGCTTCTACGACACCCAGGACGCCGCACTGGTCGGCCTGAACGGCGACTTCATCGCCGGTGCCCGCCTGGACAACCTGCTGTCGTGCTACGCCGGCCTGCAGGCGCTGCTGGCCGCCGACAGCGACGAGACCTGCGTGCTGGTGTGCAACGACCATGAGGAAGTCGGCTCGTGCTCGGCCTGCGGCGCCGACGGCCCGATGCTCGAGCAGACCCTGCAGCGCCTGCTGCCGGACGGCGACGACTACGTACGCACCATCCAGCGCTCGCTGCTGGTCTCGGCCGACAACGCCCATGGCGTGCACCCCAACTACGCCGACAAGCACGACGGCAACCATGGGCCCAAGCTCAACGCCGGGCCGGTGATCAAGGTCAACACCAACCAGCGCTACGCCACCAACAGCGAGACCGCGGGCTTCTTCCGCCACCTGTGCATGGCCGAAGAGGTACCGGTGCAGAGCTTCGTGGTGCGCAGCGACATGGGCTGCGGCTCGACCATCGGCCCGATCACCGCCAGCCACCTGGGCGTGCGCACGGTCGACATCGGCCTGCCGACCTTCGCCATGCACTCGATCCGCGAGCTGTGCGGCAGTCACGACCTGGCGCACCTGGTGAAGGTGCTGACGGCGTTCTACCGTAGCCGCGAGTTGCCCTGAAGCATCACGGTGCCTGGGCTGGCCTGCCCGCAAACAGGCCAGCCCAAGCCGCACAGCAGCCTCCTACCTGCCCTCGATCAATCCTCCCGGCAAGCCAAACCGCTATGCTTAGGACATGGCCCCCCATACAGAAGGATCCCTGTCCATGTCGCCGTTCCTTTCCCTGTTCCTGCCGGTCTTCGCTGGCCTGCTTCTGCTGACCATCGGCTTCAGCCTGCGCGAGCGCAACATCGGCGTGCTGATGATGTGGATCGGCACCCTCGGCATGATCGGCATCATGTGCTGGAAGATCCTCGAGAAACTGGCCTGAGAAACCTCTACACTCGGGCAATCGTTTGACCTGAGGTAGATTTCCCGGTGCCTGCCCTCCTGCGTTGCCTGACCCTGCTGCTGTTCCTGTTCATCGCCCCGGTGCAGGCCGCTGGCCTGCCCGGTCTGCTCGGCTCTAGCGCGCCAGCGCAGCCCGAAGCCACCGAGCCGCTGGGCAAGTCGCTGGACGAGGTGATCAAGACCCTGGAGAACGACCAGCAGCGGACCAAGCTGCTGAGCGACCTGAAGAAGCTGCGCGACGCCACCCGGCAATCGCAACCGCCCGCCGAACAGGGCGTGCTCGGGTTGATCGGCGGCGCCCTGCATGACCTGGAAAAACAGTTCAGCGGCGATGCCAGCCCATTCCGCCGCTGGTCCCTGGAGATCGACCAGGCCCAGTCGGAACTGACCGCGCTGGTGGTGCCGGTACACCAATGGCCGACGATCCTGTTCGGCTTCGCCGCGATCATCGCGGTGTGGAGCCTGCTGGCCTACCTGTTCAACTGGATCGGCCACCGGGTGCGCCTGCGCTTCGGCCTGACCGAGGAACTGCCGCAACACCCGCGCACCTGGGACCTGGTGCGCTTCGCCCTGCGCAAGCTCGGGCCATGGCTGGTGGCCCTGGTGTTCACCGTGTACTTGAGCTTCGCCCTGCCGCCGTCACTCGGCAAGTCGCTGGCCATGGTCCTGGCCTATGCCCTGGTGGTCGGCACCTGCTTCTCGGCGATCTGCGTGATCGCCTTCTCCCTGCTGGACGGCCCGCACCGCCACCGTGCCTTGTACATCCTGCGCCGCCAGGCGTTCCGCCCCTTGTGGCTGATCGGTAGCTTCGCCGCCTTCGGCGAGGCGATGAGCGACCCGCGCATGACTACCGCGCTGGGCAGCCACCTGGCACATTCCCTGGCGACCCTGGCCAACGTCCTGGCGGCGCTGTGCACCGGGCTGTTCATCCTGCGCTTCCGCCGGCCGATCGCCCACCTGATCCGCAACCAGCCCCTGTCCCGGCGCCTGACCCGTCGCACCCTCAGCGATACCATCGAGATCCTCGGCAGCTTCTGGTTCGTGCCGGCGCTGATCCTGGTGGCCATCTCGCTGTTCGCCACCTTCGTCTCCGCCGGCGACACCAGCACGGCCCTGCGCCAGTCGCTGATGTGCACGGTGCTGGTGGTGGTGTGCATGGTGCTCAACGGCCTGGTGCGCCGCCAGGCCAACAATCCCAAGCGGGCCAGCCGGCGCCAGGCAGTGTATGCCGAGCGCCTGCGCAACTTCGGCTATGCCCTGGTGCACCTGTTCATCTGGCTGGTGTTCATCGAGCTGGGCCTGCGGGTCTGGGGCCTGTCGATGATCGACTTCGCCGAGGGCGAGGGGCATGAGGTCAGCCTGCGCCTGTTGGGCCTGGCCGGTACGCTGATCGTCGCCTGGCTGGTGTGGATCCTCGCCGACACCGCCGTGCACCATGCCCTGGTGCGGTCGCGCCGGGGCATGGCCAATGCCCGGGCGCAAACGATGATGCCGCTGATCCGCAACGTGATGTTCGTGGCCATTTTCATCATCGCGGTGATCGTCGCCCTGGCCAACATGGGCATGAACGTCACGCCCCTGCTCGCCGGTGCCGGCGTCATCGGCCTGGCCATCGGCTTCGGTGCGCAGTCGCTGGTGGCCGACCTGATCACCGGCCTGTTCATCATCATCGAAGACTCCCTGGCCATCGACGACTACGTGGACGTCGGCGGCCACCTGGGTACCGTCGAAGGCCTGACCATCCGCACCGTGCGCCTGCGAGACATCGACGGCATCGTGCACACCATTCCGTTCAGCGAGATCAAGAGCATCAAGAACTACTCGCGGGAGTTCGGCTACGCCATCTTCCGCGTGGCCATCCCCCACAGCATGAACATCGACCAGGCCATCACGCTGATTCGCGACGTGGGGCAGAAACTGCGCAACGACCCGCTGATGCGCCGCAACATCTGGTCGCCGCTGGAGCTGCAGGGGGTGGAGAGCTTCGAGTCAGGGTCGGCGATCCTGCGAGCGCGGTTCAAGACCGCACCGATCAAGCAGTGGGAAGTGTCGCGGGCGTTCAACCTGGCGCTCAAGCGGCAGTTGGACGAGGCCGGGCTGGACCTGGCGACGCCGCGCTTGTCGGTGCAGGTGGTGACGGCCGGCGGCGGCGCAATGAGCGAGGCCGCAGGTGCCGGCAGCTAGGGCCGCTTCGCGCCCCATCGCCGGTAAGCCCACAGGAACCACACGGCCCTTGAGGTCGGCGCCGAACGTGTGGGAGCCGGCTTGCCGGCGATGTGCTGCAAGGCAGCCCCTTCCCTACCCCGCCTGCGCCCGGATGCGGATCGCATCATGTCGCCAATACTCCAGGTCGCAATCGATCAGGTGCCCATGCTGGTCACTGTTGACCCGGGTGATATGCAACCCCGGGCTGCCGACCGACACTTTCAAGGCACTGGCCGCCGCCACCGGCAGGGCCGTCGGCAGGATCTCGAAGCACACCTGGCCATAGGCGATGCCGTACGCCCGGCCATAGATCTCGGTCAGCGACTGGCTCAGGTCCTGTTCAAGAATCCCGGGGAAGTAGCGCGGGTCGAGATAGTGCTCGGCATACAGCACCGCCCGCCCATCGATGCGCCGCAGCCGGCAGATGCGCACCACGCTGGACAACGCTGGCAGGCGCAATCGCGCGCAGATGGCCGCCGAAGCCGGCTGCAGGCGCGCTGACAACAGCTCGGTGCTCGGCACCCGCCCCTGGTCGCGGACCATGGCGTGGAAGTGGCTGCGTTCGATCAGGTCGTAGGTCAGCCGCTGCGGGGCGACGAACCAGCCCCGCCGCTCCTCGCGATAGATCAGGCCCTGGGCCTCCAGTTGCACCAACGCCTCACGCAGGGTGATGCGGGTGGTGTCGAACACCTCGCTGAGCTTGCGTTCGGCCGGCAGCTTGCCGCCTGGCGCCAGCAGGCCGTGTTCGATCTGCTCCTGCAAGGCATGGCAGATGGCTGTTACCGCGCGCGGTGGCGTCGACTGCATCGATGGTTACCTATCTGGACTAGTCCAGCCCCAGAACAGGGCAGTTGGAGAATAGTGCAAGCCTAGGCACGGCCGATGAACATCCTGTGACAAAGGCATCCCCAAGCCCCTTGCCAGAACCGAACCAGGCCTTGGGAATCAAGGCCTTCGATCTGGTCTACGCTGTAGTTCCAAGGTCGCTGGCATACCGGGCCAGCGAGGCGCTTACATCAAACTGTCACGCAACGGGCCTACCTTGGCTCAAGGTTTGCTGACCTAGACCAAAGGTTCGCACGCAAGGTTTTCTCCCTGACGACTGCAAGGCCCCCACCAAAGGAGCTTCGGATGAAAAAGTTCTTCATGGCGTCACTGCTCGGCTCGGCCATCGCCCTGTGCACCTCGGCCATGGCCGCCGATACCGACCTCAAGGCCCTGGAAGAGGCCGCCCGCAAGGAAGGCGCGGTCAACAGCGTGGGCATGCCGGATGCCTGGGCCAACTGGAAAGACACCTGGGCAGACCTGGCCAGCAAGTACGGCCTCAAGCACAGCGACACCGACATGAGTTCGGCCCAGGAAATCGCCAAGTTCGAGGCCGAGAAGGACAACGCCAGCGCCGACATCGGTGACGTCGGCGCCGCCTTCGGCCCGATCGCCGTCGCCAAGGGCGTGACCCAGCCGTACAAGCCGAGCACCTGGGACCAGGTCCCAGCCTGGGCCAAGGACAAGGATGGCCATTGGGCCCTGGCCTATACCGGCACCATCGCCTTCATCATCAACAAAGACCTGGTCAAGGAAGACGAACGCCCGAAAACCTGGCACGACCTGGAAAAAGGCAAGTACAAGGTCGCCATCGGTGACGTCGGCACCGCCGCCCAGGCCGCCAATGGCGTGCTGGCCGCCGCCATCGCCTACAAGGGCGACGAAAGCAACATCGCCCCTGGCCTGCAGCTGTTCACCAAGCTGGCCCAGCAGAAGCGCCTGTCGCTGGCCAACCCGACCATCCAGACCCTGGAGAAGGGCGAGGTGGAGGTTGGCGTGGTGTGGGACTTCAACGGCCTGAGCTATCGTGAACAGATAGATCCCAAGCGCTTCGAGGTGCTGATCCCGTCCGACGGCTCGGTGATTTCCGGCTACACCACGCTCATCAACAAGTACGCCAAGCACCCCAACGCCGCCAAGCTGGCGCGCGAGTACATCTTCAGCGATGCCGGGCAGACCAACCTGGCCATCGGCCACGCCCGCCCGATCCGCGCCGAGCACCTGAAGCTGCCGGCCGAGGTACAGGCCAAGCTGCTGCCCAACGACCAGTACGCCGCCGCCCAGCCGATCAAGAACGCCGAGGCCTGGGAAGCGACCTCGAAGAAACTGCCGCAGATGTGGCAGGAGCAAGTGATCATCGAGATGGAATGAGGCGGCTGCAAGCTGCAAGCGGCAAGTAAAAGCGGGCCGTGCATAGACCCGCTTCTTCCTGCCGCTTGAAGACCGCAGCTTCAAGCCGTGCGAAAAAAGCGGCCCATCGCACGCCCTGCTTTTACTTGCCGCTTGTAGCTTGCCGCTGAACGGAGCCCCCCATGCAACACAACGTCATCCTGGTCCTGCTCGACGGCCTCAACCACCAGGTGGCCCACCATGCCATGGGCCACCTGCATGCCTACGTCGAGGCCGACCGCGCCGCCCTGTACCGCCTGGAGTGCGAACTGCCGGCACTGTCCCGGCCGTTGTACGAATGCATCCTCACCGGTGTCGCACCGATCGACAGCGGCATCGTGCACAACAACATCAACCGCCTGTCCACCCAACGCAGCGTGTTCCACTATGCCCGCGAAGCCGGGCTGGGTACCGCGGCGGCGGCTTACCACTGGATCAGCGAGCTGTACAACCGCTCGCCGTTCGACCCGCTGCGCGACCGCCACACCCACGCGCCGAAGCTGCCGATCCAGCACGGCCTGTTCTACTACGCCGACCACTACCCCGACTCGCACCTGCTGGCCGACGCCGAGTACCTGCGCCGCCGCCATGCCCCGAACTTCCTGCTGGTGCACCCGATGAACATCGACGACGCCGGCCATCGCCATGGGTTGGACAGCGCCCAGTACCGCAATGCCGCGCGCACGGCCGACATCCTCCTGGCCGACTACCTGCCACGCTGGCTGGAAGAGGGCTACCAGGTGCTGGTCACCGCCGACCACGGCATGAACAACGATCGCTCGCACAACGGCCTGCTGGCCGAGGAACGGGAGGTGCCGCTGTTCGTCTTCGGCGACGCATTCAGCCTTGACCCGGCTGCCAAGCCCCTGCAGACCGAGCTGTGCGGCACCCTCTGCGAACTGCTCGGAGCCCCCCACGACAAATCGCTGTGCCGGGAGCTGCTCAAGTGAATGCCCGCCCTCGAGGCCGCTACCTCGCCCTGCTCTGCCTGTTGCCGTTCGCCGTGTTCTTCGTGATCTTCCAGATCGCCCCGCTGGGCTGGGTCGCCCTCCATAGCCTGCAAGGCGAAAGCGGCTGGGGGTTGGACAACTTCAGCCGGATCTTCGCCTCGAAGTTCTACCTGCAGGCGCTGCAACGCAGCCTGGAAATCAGCTTCTGGTCGAGCCTGTTCGGCATCGTGATCGCCACCCTGGGCGCCTACTCCCTGCGCCAGGTCGACTCGAAGCTGCGCGACTTCGTCAGCGCCTTCGCCAACATGACCAGCAACTTCTCCGGGGTGCCGCTGGCCTTCGCCTTCATCATCCTGCTGGGCTTCAACGGTGCCCTGACCCTGCTGCTCAAGCAGGTCGGCCTGCTGGAGGACTTCAGCATCTACTCCAAGAGCGGGCTGATCCTGGTCTACACCTACTTCCAGATCCCGCTGGGCGTGCTGCTGCTCTACCCGGCCTTCGACGCCCTGCGCGAAGACTGGCGCGAATCCGCCGCGCTGCTCGGTGCCAGCCACTGGCAGTACTGGCGACACATCGGCCTGCCGGTGCTGACCCCGGCGCTGCTGGGCACCTTCGTCATCCTCCTGGCCAATGCCCTGGGCGCCTACGCCACGGTCTACGCCCTGACCACCGGCAATTTCAACGTGCTGCCGATCCGCATCGCCGCCCTGGTGGCCGGCGACATCACCCTAGACCCGAACCTGGCCAGCGCCCTGGCCATGGTGCTGGTGGGGCTGATGACCCTGGTCACGGTGGTCCACCAATGGCTGCTGAGAAGGAGCTACCATGCGCGCTGAACCCCGCGGCAGCCTCTACCACCGGATGGTGGTGTACCTGCTGTTTCTCATCCTGCTGCTGCCGCTGGCCGGCACCCTGCTCTACTCCCTGGCCACCAGTTGGTCGGCGAGCCTGCTGCCCAGCGGCCTGACCTTCAAGTGGTACCTGGCGCTGTGGAGCGAACCGCGCTTCCTCGCCGCCTTCGGCCAGTCACTGCTGGTGTGCGTCGCGGCCCTGGTGCTGTCGGTGCTGTTGATCCTGCCGCTGCTGTTCGTGGTGCACTACCACTTCCCGCGCCTGGATGCACTGATGAACATCCTCATCCTGCTGCCCTTCGCGGTACCGCCGGTGGTGTCCTCGGTGGGCCTGCTGCAGTTGTATGGCAGCGGCCCGATGGCCATGGTCGGCACGCCGTGGATCCTCATCGGCTGCTACTTCACCATCGCCCTGCCGTTCATGTACCGGGCCATCACCAACAACCTCCAGGCGATCAACCTGCGCGACCTGATGGACGCCGCCCAGTTGCTCGGCGCCAGCACCTGGCAGGCGGCATTGCTGGTGGTGCTGCCGAACCTGCGCAAGGGCCTGATGGTGGCGCTGCTGCTGTCGTTCTCGTTCCTGTTCGGCGAATTCGTCTTCGCCAACCTGCTGGTGGGTACCCGCTACGAGACCTTGCAGGTGTACCTGAACAACATGCGCAACAGCAGCGGCCACTTCAACAGCGCGCTGGTAATATCCTACTTCGCCTTCGTGCTGGCGCTGACCTGGGTCGCCAACCGCCTGAACAAGGACAAATCGCAACGATGAGCTTCGTCAGCATCCGCAAACTGCACAAGCGCTATGCCGGCAACCCGGTGTTCCACGACATCGACTGCCAGATCGAGCGCGGCGAATTCGTCACCCTGCTCGGCCCCTCCGGCTGCGGCAAGTCCACCCTGCTGCGCTGCATTGCCGGGCTCACCCCGGTGGACAGCGGCCAGATCCTCCTCGATGGCCACGACCTGGTGCCACTCAGCCCGCAGAAGCGTGGAGTCGGCATGGTGTTCCAGAGCTATGCGCTGTTCCCCAACATGACCGTGGAACAGAACGTCGCCTTCGGCCTGCGCATGCAGAAGATCAAGGCCGGCGAAAGCCAGGCGCGGGTACGCGAGGCCCTGGAGCTGGTGGAGCTGGGCAGTTTCGCCGAACGCTACCCGCATCAGTTGTCGGGCGGCCAGTGCCAGCGCGTGGCCCTGGCCCGCTCGCTGGTGACCCGGCCGCGCCTGCTGCTGCTCGACGAGCCGTTGTCGGCCCTGGATGCGCGCATCCGCAAGCACCTGCGCGAACAGATCCGCGCCATCCAGCGCGAGCTGGGGTTGACCACCATCTTCGTTACCCACGACCAGGAAGAAGCGCTGACGATGTCCGACCGCATCTTCCTGATGAACCAAGGGCGCATCGTCCAGAGCGGCGATGCCGAGACGCTCTACACCGCACCTGTGGACCTGTTCGCCGCAGGCTTCATCGGCAACTACAACCTGCTCGACCCCGACAGTGCCAGCCGCCTGCTGCAACGCCCGGTGGCCAGCCGCCTGGCGATCCGCCCGGAGGCCATCAGCCTGGGCGCGGGCGGCGAGCTGCAAGGCTACGTACGCAGCCACAGCCTGCTGGGCAACGTGATCCGCTACCGGGTCGAGGTTCGTGGCGTGGAACTGGTGGTGGACGTGCTCAATCGCTCGTCCGCCGACCTGCATGCCGACGGGCAGCAGGTAGGCTTGTCGATCGACCCCACGGCGCTACGAGAAGTGGCCTAGGAGACTAACGCAATGGCATTGGCAATTTTCGATCTGGACGAAACTCTCATCCACGGCGACTGTGCATCGCTGTGGAGCGAGCAGATGGCCCGCCTGGGCTGGGTCGATGGCAAGGAATTCCTGCGCCGCGACCATGAGCTGATGGAGGCCTACGGCAAGGGCCACCTGCAGATGGAGGACTACATGGCGTTCAGCCTGGAGCCGATCGCCGGGCGCACCCTGGAAGAGGTGGAGCACCTGGTCGAGCCCTGGGTCGAGGACGTGATCGAGCCGATCATCTATGGCGATGCCTGCCGCTGCATCGCCGAGCACCGCCGCTTGGGTGACCGCATCCTGATCATCTCCGCCTCCGGCACCCACCTGGTCGGCCCTATCGCCGCGCGGCTCGGGGTCGAGGAGTACCTGGCCATCGAGCTGGAAGCGGTCAATGGCGTATACACCGGCAAGACCCACGGCGTGCTGACCTACCGCGAGGGCAAGATCACCCGCTTGCTGGAGTGGCTGGACCAGGAGCAGGAGAACCTGGAAGGAGCGAGTTTCTATTCCGACTCGCGCAATGACCTGCCGTTGCTGCTGAGGGTGGACCACCCCCACGTGGTGAACCCGGACCCAGTGCTGCGCGAGCATGCCCAGATCAATGGCTGGCCGATCCTGAGCTGGAGCTGAGGCTCCATTCGCGGCGGGCCGGAGCGCTGGACCGCCGCGAATGGAACGGCGCTGGCTAGACGAGGGTCTCGTCGATCACCAGCACCAGCTTGCCCGATACCTGGTTGCTGGCCAGTTCGGCAAATGCCGCCTCGGCGAGGGCCGCCGGGTAGCTGTCCACCAACTGCGGCTTGAGCCGCCCTTCGGCGAACAGCGGCCACACCTGCTGGCCGAGGTCGCGCAGCAACTCCGCCTTGAACGCATCGTCGCGGTTACGCAGGGTCGAACCGGTCACCTGCAAGCGCTTGCCCAGCACCAGCGCCAGGTCCAGCTCGACCTTGCGCCCGCCCATCAGGCCAATGATCACCCAACGCCCGTCACGCGCCAGCAGCTTGAGGTTGAGCGGCCCGTAGCTGGCGCCCACCGGGTCGAGGATCACGTCGAACGGGGCAAGGCCCTCCAGGTCGTCGAGGTTCTCGTTGCGCACCACGCCACCGCTCGCCCCCAGGCCCTGGCAGTAGGCCAGGCGGTCCCGGGAGCCGACGCTGACCCACACCGGATTGCCGAACGCCTTGCACAGCTGGATCGCCGCCGAGCCAACGCCGCTGGCTCCGGCATGCACCAGCACCTTCTCGCCGGCCTTCAGCCCGCCGAGCTGGAAGATATTCAGCCAGGCCGTGGCATAGACCTCGGGAATCCCCGCCGCCTCGTGCAGGCTCAGGCCTTCGGGCACTGGCAACACATGGCGGGCATCCACCACCACTTCCTCGGCCATGCCACCCCCGGCCAGCAGCGCACAGACCCGATCGCCCACACGCCAGTCGGCACCGGCGCCGACCTCTTCGATCACCCCGGCACACTCCAGGCCCAGGTAAGGGCTGGCACCCGGCGGCGGCGGGTACAGGCCCGCGCGCTGGAGCAGGTCGGCGCGGTTGAGTCCCGCGGCCGCCACCCGAATGCGTACCTGGCCCGCATCACAGATCGGGCGCTCGACCTCGCCCCACACCACATGTCCGTCAACGCCTTGCAATGCCTTCACAGTGCCTCCATAGTTGAGTCATGACTGAGCCTGGGATCGCCATGTCCCAGGCTTTTTGCAGTATGCGTCCGGCTCCTGTGGAACCGGCGAACGGAAAAGACGGCCTACTATGCGTGATCAATTGCCTTTACGTCGAATCAGCATGAAGCATTTCCTGCCCAGCACGGCCCTGGCCCTCATGATCGGCCTCGGCAGCCTGACGCTCGGTGGCAATGCGGCGGCCGCCAACAAATGGGACAGCCTGCAGCCCGACCGTGACGAGATCGTCGCCAGCCTCAACGTGGTCGAATTGCTCAAGCGCCACCACTACAGCAAGCCCCCCCTGGACGACGCCCGTTCGATCATCATCTACGACAGCTACATCAAGCTGCTCGACCCGTCGCGCAGTTATTTCACCGCGGCCGACATCGCCCAGTTCGACAAATGGAAGACCCAGTTCGACGACTTCCTCAAAAGTGGCAACCTCGACCCCGGCTTCACCATCTACAAACGCTACCTGGACCGGGTGAAGTCGCGCCTGGAGTTCGCCCTGGCCGAACTGGGCAAGGGCGTCGACAAGATGGACTTCAGCGTCCGTGAAACCTTGCTGGTCGACCGCAAGGACGCCCCCTGGATGAAGAACGAGGCCGAGCTCGACGACCTGTGGCGCAAGCGCGTGAAGGACGAGGTGCTGCGCCAGAAGCTGGCCGGCAAGGAACCCAAGCAGATCCAGGAAACCCTGACCAAGCGCTACAAGAACCAGCTGTCGCGCCTGGACCAGACCCGCGCCGAGGACATCTTCCAGGCCTACATCAATACTTTCGCCCAATCCTACGACCCGCACACCAACTACCTGTCGCCAGACAACGCCGAGAACTTCGACATCAACATGAGCCTGTCGCTCGAAGGCATCGGTGCGGTGCTGCAAAGCGACAACGACCAGGTCAAGATCGTTCGCCTGGTGCCAGCCGGCCCCGCGGCCAAGACCAAGCAGGTGGCCCCGGCCGACAAGATCATCGGCGTGGCCCAGGGCGACAAGGAGATGGTCGATGTGGTCGGCTGGCGCCTGGACGAAGTGGTCAAGCTGATCCGTGGCCCGAAAGGCTCGGTGGTGCGCCTGGAGATCATCCCGGCCAGCAATGCGCCCAACGACCAGACCACCAAGGTGGTGTCGATCACCCGCGAGGCGGTCAAGCTCGAGGAGCAGGCGGCGAAGAAGTCGGTGCTCAAGCTCAAGCAGGACGGTCGTGACTACAAGCTGGGGATCATCGAGATCCCGGCCTTCTACCTGGACTTCAAGGCCTACCGTGCCGGTGATCCGGAGTACAAGAGCACCACCCGCGACGTGAAGAAGCTGCTCACCGAGCTGAACAAGGAAAAGGTCGACGGCGTGGTCATCGACCTGCGCAACAACGGCGGCGGCTCCCTGCAGGAGGCCACCGAGCTGACCAGCCTGTTCATCGACAAGGGCCCCACCGTGCTGGTGCGCAACAGCGATGGCCGCGTCGACGTGCTCGAGGACGAGAACACCGGCGCCTTCTACAAAGGCCCGCTGGCGCTGCTGGTCAACCGCCTCTCGGCCTCGGCCTCGGAGATCTTCGCCGGCGCCATGCAGGACTACCACCGCGCCCTGATCATCGGTGGCCAGACCTTCGGCAAGGGCACCGTGCAGACCATCCAGCCGCTCAACCATGGCGAACTCAAGCTGACCCTGGCCAAGTTCTACCGTGTCTCCGGGCAGAGCACCCAGCACCAGGGCGTGCTGCCGGACATCGACTACCCGTCGATCATCGACACCAAGGAAATCGGCGAGAGCGCCCTGCCCGAGGCCATGCCGTGGGACACCATCCGCCCGGTGGTACGCCCGGCGGTGGACCCGTTCAAGCCGTTCCTGGCCGAGCTCAAGGCACGGCATGATGCGCGCAGCGCCAAGGATCCGGAGTTCGCCTACATCCGCGACCGCCTGGCCCTGACCCAGAAGCTGATGAACGAGAAGACCGTCAGCCTCAACGAACAGGAGCGCCGCGCCCGCCACGATGCGATCGAAGCCAAGCAGCTGGCGCTGGAGAACACCCGGCGCAAGGCCAAGGGCGAGGAGCCGCTCAAGGAGCTGAAGAAGGAAGACGAGGATGCCCTGCTGGCCGAGGAGGAAAACACCAAGCCGGAGGACGACGCCTACCTGTCCGAGACGGGCCGCATCCTGCTCGACTACCTGAGCCTGAACGCCCAGGTGGCCAAGCACTGAATGCGGGTCGACAGCGCGAGGGCGGAATGATCCGGCCTCGCGGTATCGGCAAACAAGAAGGGCCGGACGTGCGAACGTCCGGCCCTTTTTCTGGGTGCCCGCATCACGCCTCTTCGGGATAGCTGTACTCGAATACCCGAACCACTTCCGAGGCGTGCCAGGAGGCCGCCTCCATGCCGTCGACCGGTCCGGAGAAGCGCCCCAGACGCTCGACGCATTCGAAGAACCCCGTACGCGGCAACCGGCTGGCGCCCTGGCTGATCACCAGCGAACTGCGCAGCGGCTGGTCGGCCCGGGCATCGAGCACCGCCAGGTACTCCAGGGCAGCGGTCAGGGTCTGCATGGCCGGGCTGGGCAACTGCAGGCGCTCTAGCAGCGCGCGGTAGGTGAGCAGGTGGCGTTGACGGCGGGCCAGATCAAGCTCGCTCAGCAGGCTCTCCCAATGCTGGCGGCTGATCCTGACCTGGCTCATGACGGCTCGCTCCAGCCGGCAACGCCCAGGTGCCACGCCAGGCTGCGCAGGATCGCGGCATCTGGCTGGCGCTCGCCGGCCTCGATCATGGCCAGGTAGGCTGGGCTGATACCGACATTGCGCGCCAGTTGTTCTGGCGCCAGCCCCTTGGCCTGACGCAAGTGCGCCAGCTCGGCCAGGGAGGGCCGGCTGGTGCCTTGGCTGCTGCCGTCGACCGCCGCTGCCGCCTCGCTCTCCCCAGCATCGGCAGGCGCCTGTCCTGCGGCCTTGAGCAGTGCCTGGTACTGCTCCCAGGGAACGACGGCGTACTCGGGCTGACCGTCCCGGCTGATGACCTGAATACCCATTACCACCCCCTTACGTAGGATTACAGCATGTAATCCGTAGGCATAATCCTTATGCCAATTATATTACCAAGCTCGGGAGTCTGTGCAGTTCAAGCCAATTTCAGGGCGCACGCCGCTCCAGACGCAGGGCTTCGGGGGTATCCGGCAGGCGCTCGACCACCCGCAGCCGGTCGGGCGCCTGGCTGTCGCGCCAGGCCTTGAAGCGCGCCAGCTCGTCGGCCACGGTCTTCAGTACCCAGCCCAGCACGGCGATGTCGTCGAGCAGGCCGACGCCCAGCAGCCAGTCGGGAATGGCATCGAGGGGGCTGACGAAATACAGCAGCCCCGCCACCACGGTCAACAGGGCCTTGGGGCTGATGGCACGGTACTCGCCGCGCCACCAGGCCAGGCACAACGCCTGCAACAGGCGCACATCCTCGCGTAACTGGCCAAGCCGCGGGCCCTTGCGCGCCACGGCGAACAGCAAGGCTGGCAGCCGGCCACGGCTGAGCAGGCGCTCGGCCAGGGGCAGGAAGCGGGCGAAATTCCAGGGTGCGCTCATGGGGCCTCCAGATCGGCAGGAAGGTTATCCACATTTATTGTGGATAACCTTGTGAACAGGGTGCAGTTTCCGCCGCGAGGTGCCCATCGGGCAAGGGCCTCGCTCAGATCGGCCGTTTTTTACACAGTCGTTTCAGATCCGCAAACGATTTGCGTCAGAAACGTCCGAAGCACTCGCGTGAAAAGTCTACGCTGTTGTTCGGACAGTACAGGCCCCGTGAGGTTCGCGGGCGAGTCGGGCGCAGAAACGACGACGCCCCGTCAAAACGGGGCGTCGTGGCTGGAGCCAGGCTCAGTTGGCCGGTTCTTCGGCCTGCGGTGCCTCGCCTTCCGGATTGCTCGGATCCTTGATGCCGAGCAACTCCAGGTCGAACACCAGCACCGAGTTGGCCGGGATCAGCGGGCTCGGGCTCTGCGCGCCGTAGGCCAGGTCGGCCGGGATGTACAGCTTGTACTTCTCGCCGACGTGCATCAGTTGCAGGCCTTCGACCCAACCCGGGATGACGCCACTGACCGGCAGGTCGATCGGGCTGCCACGCTCGACGGAGCTGTCGAACACCTTGCCGTCGATCAGCTTGCCTTCGTAGTGGACGGTGACCACGTCGGTAGGCTTGGGCTGCGGGCCGTCGGCCTTCTTCACCACTTCGTACTGCAGGCCCGAGGCGGTGGTGACCACGCCTGGCTTCTTGCCGTTTTCCTCGAGGAACTTCTTGCCAGCGGCAGCGGCTTCCTCGCTGGCCTTGGCCAGGCGCTCCTCGGCGCGCTTCTGCAGGGCGGTGAAGGCTTCGACCAGCTCTTCGTCCTTGATGCGCTGCTCCTTCTTGCCGACCGCGTCCTCGATGCCAAGGGCCACCGCTTTCGAATCAAGGTCTTCCATGCCTTCCTGAGCCAGGCTCTTGCCCATGTTCAGGCCGATACCGTAGGAGGCTTTCTGTGCCGGAGTCTTCAGCTCGACGCTGCTGGTCTGTGCGTCGCAGCCCGCCAGGACCAGGCCAACCAAGGCAACCGCAGCCGCCAAACGATGCTGTTTCATGCTATTTCCTTGTTCATGCGCCATGAGGGCAATCAGGGTAAAGCCGCGAGCTTATCAGGCTGCCACGACCAATGGCTACCGGCATAGGAACGGCCTGCGGGCGAGAAGTTCAGCGGATGAAGGCTTGTTCATCCGGCGGTGCCAGCGACGTGTTCAGGGATAGTGCCCGTCCCTGTACTGCGCCGCGACCTCCCGCAGCACTTCGCACACCCACTGCGCCGGCAGGCTCTGCGCCAAGGCGGCGTTACGACAGATCCCCACCGAACCGCCAGGCTCGCGCACGCCCAGGTCGAGTTCGGCCAGCTCGCCGCGCCCGAGATCGATCAGGACGGCGTCACGGGGCGCCACCCAGACCGCATCGCTACCCAACAGGTAGCGCCGGCTCAAGGCCAGGGACAAGGTTTCCAGGCGTTGCGCCGGCAGTTGTATCCCGCACTGCACGAACAGGCTGTCGGCATGCTGGCGAATGGTGGTGCCCGTCGGCGGCAAGACCAGCGGGTAGTCACCGACCCGGGCGCGCTCCACGGGCTGGCGCGCCAGCAAGGGGTGCCCTGGCCGTACCACCAAGGTCATCGATTCGCTGTACAGGTGCTCGAACGACAGCCCCTGGATCTGCGGGCTGTCGGTCATGCGCCCGACCACCAGTTCCAGCTCGCCCAGGCGCAACTGCCCGAGCAACTGGGCGCTGGCACCGGTCACCACGCCGACCACCAGGGCCTCGTGCCGCTGGTGCAGGCGACACAGCACCTCGGGCATCAGCAGGCTCTCGACCGTCGACAACACGCCGATGCGCACCTGCGACGGCACCCGGGCCTCGCCGCGCAGGGTGCTCACACCATCGCGCAGGGCTTGCACGCTGGGCCCGGCATAGCGCATGAAGCGCACCCCCGCCGGGGTCAGCTCGACCCCTTGGCGGGAACGCTCGAACAGCCGCGTCTCGAGCAGGTCCTCGAGCTCCTTGAGGGTCTTGGAAATCGCCGGTTGGCTGATCGCCAGCATGTCGGCCGCCCTGGCCAGGCTGCCCTGCCGGGCAATCTCCAGGAAACACAGCAGGTGGCGATACTTGATACGGGTATCGAGGTTCATGCCCGGCAGCTTGCAGCGTCGCACCGTACGCTGCAAGAGCAGGCTGAATCGTTCAGACCGCCAACTCCACCGCCTCGCCCTTCAAACGCACCGGCCACACGCGCAGCGCCTGGGTCGGGTCCTCCAGGCAGCGCCCGCTTTCCAGGCTGAAATGCTGCTTGTACAAGGGCGCGGCGACCACCAGTTCGCCCTGCAGGCTGCCCACCAGCCCACGGCCGATGACATTGGCCCCCGAACGCGGGTCACGGTTGTCGATGGCGTACAGCGGCTGCGCCTGCCCCGGCAGGTAGAACAGCGCCACCTGGGCGCCCTCGTGCCAGACCACCACGCCGGAATCGGCGACCAGGTCCTGGACATGGCAGACCGCCTGCCAGTTGGGTTGTTGGACGACAGCGGCATTGGACAGGTTCATCAGACAGCCTCCTCGATGGTGGGGATCAGGTGCAGGGGGGCAACGGGCCGGCGCTGCTCGCGCTCGCGGACGAAATGCACGTCCGGGTCGGCGCGCCGGTCGTTGACGAAGGTACGAAAACGCTTGAGTTTCTCGGGGTCTTTCAGGGCGTTGGCCCACTCGCATTCGTACTGGTCGACCACATGCTGCATCTGCGCCTCCAGTTCGGCGGCCAGGCCCAGGCTGTCGTCGAGGATCACCGCCTTGAGGTAATCCAGGCCGCCCTCCAGGCTCTCGCGCCAGACCGAGGTACGCTGCAGCTTGTCGGCGGTGCGGATGTAGAACATCAGCACCCGGTCGATCAGGCGCACCAGGGTTTCGTCATCGAGGTCGGTGGCGAACAGTTCGGCATGCCGTGGACGCATGCCGCCGTTGCCGCACACGTACAGGTTCCAGCCCTTGTCGGTGGCGATCACACCGATGTCCTTGCTCTGCGCCTCGGCGCATTCGCGGGTGCAGCCGGACACGGCGAACTTGAGCTTGTGCGGCGAGCGCAGGCCCTTGTAGCGCTCTTCCAGGCGCAGGGCCATGCCGACGCTGTCCTGCACGCCATAGCGGCACCAGGTGCTGCCGACGCAGGACTTGACCGTGCGGGTCGACTTGCCATAGGCGTGCCCGGTCTCGAAACCGGCCTCGATCAGCTCGCCCCAGATCAGCGGCAGCTCGTGCAACTGGGCGCCGAACAGGTCGATGCGCTGGCCGCCGGTGATCTTGGTGTAGAGGTCGTATTTCTTCGCCACCTGGCCGATCACGATCAGCTTGTCGGGGGTGATCTCGCCGCCAGGAATACGCGGCACCACCGAGTAGGTACCGTTCTTCTGCATGTTGGCCATGAAGGTGTCGTTGGTGTCCTGCAACGGCACCAGGGCCGGGTCCATGATCGGCTGGTTCCAGCACGAGGCGAGGATCGAACCCACCGCCGGCTTGCAGATGTCGCAGCCGACATGGCCCTCGCCATGGCGCGCGAGCAGTTCGTCGAAGGTTCGGATGCCCTCGACCCGCACCAGTGCATAGAGCTCCTGGCGGGTATGGGCGAAGTGCTCGCACAGGCGCTTGTCGACGGCGATGCCACGGGCTCCCAGCTCGTGCTCGAAGACCTGCTTGAGCAGCGCCGCACAGCCGCCGCAGCCAGTGGCGGCCTTGGTGCAGCCCTTGACCGCCGCCAGGTCGGTGCAGCCACTGTCGATGGCCGCGCAGACCGCTCCCTTGCTGACGTTGTGGCAGGAGCAGAGCGTCGCGCTGTCGGGTAGCGCATCGGCGCCCAGCGCCGGTGCGCCACCCCCTTGCGGCAGGATCAGGGCCGCTGGGTCAACCGGCAGGGCGATGCCGTTCTGCACGTACTGCAGCAGGGTGTCGTAGTAGCTGTTGTCGCCCACCAGCACCGCACCGAGCACGCGCTTGCCGCTGGCGTCCACCACCAGGCGCCGGTAGGCGGCATTGGCCTCGTCGATGAAGCGGTAGCTGCGCGCGCCCGGCGTGGCGCCATGGGCGTCGCCGATGGAGCCGACGTCGACACCCAGCAGCTTGAGCTTGGTCGACATATCGGCCCCAGCGAAGGCCTCGGCAGGTTCGCCGAGCAAGCGCGCGGCGAGGTTGCGGGCCATGGCGTAGCCCGGCGCTACCAGGCCGAACACGCTGCCGTTCCACGAGGCGCATTCGCCGATGGCGAAGATCCGCGGGTCGCTGGTGCGGCATTCGCCGTCGATCACCACACCGCCGCGCGGGGCGATCTCCAGGCCACAGGCGCGGCCCAGGGCATCCTGGGGCCGGATGCCGGCGGAGAACACGATCAGGTCGGTCTCCAGGGACTCGCCACCGTCGAAGTTCATGCGGTAGCGATAGTCTTCCCCGGCGGTGATCGACTGGGTGGCCCGGGCCAGGTGCACGCCCACGCCCAGCGCCTCGATGCGTGCACGCAGCGCGGCACCGCCCTCGCCGTCCAGTTGCACCGGCATCAGCCGTGGGGCGAACTCCACCACATGGGCTTCCAGGCCCAGGGACTTGAGCGCGTTGGCGGCCTCCAGGCCGAGCAAGCCGCCGCCCACCACCACGCCGCGACGGGCCTCGCCGGCGGCGGCGCGGATGGCATCGAGGTCGTCCAGGGTCCGGTAGACCAGGCGCGCGGCACCGCTGGAGCCCTCGATCGAGGGCACGAAGGGATAGGAGCCAGTCGCCAGGACCAGCACGTCGTAACCGTAGCGCCCCTCGGCGGTGACCAGCTCGCGGCGCTCGCGGTCGATCTCCAGGACCGCCTCGCCCAGGTGCAGGTGCACGCCATGGCGGTCGTGGTACCCCGCCTCGCACAGGGCCAGGGCCTGGGCGTCGCTGCCATTGAAGTATGCCGACAGGTGTACCCGGTCGTAGGCGTGCTGGCGCTCCTCGCCGAACACCCGCAGTTCGAAGTGCGCCAAGGCACCGCGCTCGACCAGTTGCGCCATGCAATGATGACCGACCATGCCGTTGCCAACGATGACCAATCGTTGCCGTTGTCCGCCGTTCTCTGTTGCCTTCATCGCCGATCCTCGCTCACGGTTCGCGGGGCTACCCGCGCTCAAGACGAAAAAAAACGCCTGGAGCCGAAGCTCCAGGCGCCTTTGCCTGTACTCATCAGTGTGAGGCCCCTGCGGGTCGCCGTTGACCGGCGGGGCGTGTTGTAACCTTCTCAAAGCAGGGAGCGTGCCAAGCGCTCAACCCAGGACTTGCAGCGCCCCTGTGGAGGAGCAACCGAATGCTCGTTGACGATATCGAACCATTGCGGTGCGCCTCTCCCCATCCCGGTGCATTTCAGTACACGTCGCGCCGGTAGCGCTTGTCCCTGCTCAGCGCCTCGACATAGGCATCCGCCGCCTCCGCGCTCATGCCGCCCTGCTCGGCCACCACCTGGCGCAACACGGCATCGACATCCTTGGCCATGCGCTGGGCATCGCCACAGATGTAGAAATACGCCCCCTCCTCCAGCCAGCGCCACAGCTGCGCGCCCTGCTCGAGCATGCGCTGCTGGACGTAGATCCTGGCCTGCTGGTCGCGAGAGAAGGCGGTGTCCAGGCGCAGGTGGCCGCTGGCCTGCCAGGCCAGCAACTGGTCGCGGTAGTAGAAATCGCTCGCCTCGTGCTGCTCGCCGAAGAACAGCCAGTTGCGCCCGCTCGCTCCACGCGCCTGGCGCTCTTCGAGAAAGGCGCGGAACGGCGCGATGCCGGTGCCGGGGCCGACCATGATCACCGGGGCGCTGTCATCGTCCGGCAGGCGGAAGTGCTTCGACACCTGGGGAAAGATCGCCACCTCCAGCCCTTCGGCACGGTCGGCGAGGAAGGTCGAGCACACGCCCTTGCGCGTGCCATAGCGCACCGTGGAAACGGTGAGGTGGACCTGCCCAGGATGAGCCGCAGGGCTGGAACTGATCGAGTACAGGCGCGGCTGCAACGGCTTGAGCAGGGCCAGCCAGTCGGCCAGCGGCAAGTCCTGGGGAAACGCACGCAACACGTCGGCCAGTTGCCGCCCCCACAGCCAGTCGCCCAGCGCGGCTTCCTGCCCTGGCTGCAGCAGGCGCTGCAGGTCGTCGGCGCAACGGCTGAAGACCTCCAGTTGCGGGCGGGTGACCCGGGCGATCTCCAGGTGCCGCTCCAGGACGGTCGCCAGTGGCATGGCCGGATGGCCCTTGAGCTCGACCGGTGTCTGGCCGTCGAGCTTCATCAGCGCCAGCAGCTCCTCGACCAGCGCCGGGCAGTTGCGCGGCCACACCCCGAGAGCGTCCCCAGCCTGGTAGGTGAAATCGCTGCCGCTGAGGTCGAACACCAACTGGCGAGTTTCCTTGCTGGCGCCCGGGCCATTGAGCAGGCGGTTCTCCAGCAGCCTGGCTGGCCAGGGCTGCTGCTTGCTGTAGAGGGACACCGGGGCCGACACGGGGGGCGCCGGCGGAGCTGCCGGGCTGCCCAGCTCCGGCAGCAGGGCGTCGAGCCAGGCGCTGAAGGCCTCGTCGAACTCCGGCTCGCAGTCGACCCGCGACAGCAGGCGCCGAGCGCCGAGTTCGGCAAGGCGCTGGTCGAGCCGGCGGCCGAAGCCGCAGAACTGCGCGTAGCTGGAGTCGCCCAGGGCCAGCACGGCATAGGGCAGCTCGGCACAGTGGCTGCCCTCCTCGCCCTGCAAGGCCTGCCAGAACGCCGCGCCGCTGTCGGGGGCCTCGCCGTCGCCGAAGGTGCTAGCGATCAGCACCACGCTGGCGGCCCCTTGCAACTGACGAGGGCTGACCGCCTCCATGCAACTGAGCTCGACCGCCAGGCCGGCATCGCGCAGGCGCTGGGCGCAGCGTTCGGCCAGGGCTTCGCCGTTGCCGGTCTGCGACGCCCACAGCACCCGGTGGCACGGTGCCTTTGGCAATGCCGCCGGCAGCTCCGCCGACTGCGTCGCCGGCTGCGCGAACAGGCCGGCCAGCAGGCCATCGACGAACAAGCGCTGGGCCGGTGACAGCGGCGCGGCGTCCGGCAGGCTCGGCACCGCCTGCCTGGCCTGGCCCTGCTCCAGGCCAAGCAGGAAGCCCTGCAGGTAATGACGCTCCTCGTCGGCCAGGACGGGCGTGGGCAGGGTGTCCAGGCCAAGCAGGCGGGACAGGGTGGCGGTCGGCATGCTGGCAGGCTCCGCGGTGATGGCTGGGGTCAGTTCAAGGGCCTCGATGCGTTCTCCCGCGAGCCGCTCCAGGGCCACGGCGCAGTGTTTGAAGGCCGGTTGCAGCGAGACAGGGTCCACCGCGTCGCAGGTCACGGCGTTGATCGCCAGTTGCTCGCCATACAGGTCGTTCCAGTGAAAGGGCGCAAAGCAATTGCCCGGCATCACCCGCTCGCTGATCCGCGCCGGCAGCACGGCCTGGCCGCGACGCGAGCGGATCGCCACCTGGTCCTTGTCGGCGATGCCCAGGCGCTTGGCGTCCTCGGGGTTGAGCTCGACGAAGGGCCCAGGCTCGAGCTTGTTCAGGTTCGGTACCTTGCCGGTCTTGGTCAGGGTGTGCCACTGGTGCTGCACGCGCCCGGTATTGAGCACCAGCGGAAAGTCCGTGTCGGGCAGTTCGGCCGGTGGCAGCCAGGGGCGGGCGAAGAAGTGCGCCTTGCCGCTGGCGGTGGGGAACGCCAGCGCCGGCAGCTCGCCCTGCTCGTCGCGCAACAGCTGCTGGCTGACGCCGTCGTTGCGATAACGCAGCGGGCTGCGGTCGTCCTCGCGCCCCGGTGCACAGGGCCACTGGCGTGGCTTTTGGCGCAGCTCGGGATAGCCGATGCCGCGCAGGTCGTAGCCGGTGGCGGGGTTCCAGAAACGGCGGATCTCGTCGTACACCGCCTCGGCGTCGGGGTAGTCGAAGGCCTCGGCGTAACCCATGGCACAGGCGATACGGGCGATGATCTGCCAGTCAGGCAGGCTCTGGCCGGGAGGCTCGACGGCCTGGGGCATGAGGGTCAGGTTGCGCTCGCTGTTGATCATCACCCCCTCCCCTTCGGCCCACAGGGCGGCAGGCAGGAGGATGTCGGCGTAACGGTTGGTCTCGGTGTCGAGGAAGGCATCCTGGCTGATCACCAGCTCCGCCTGGCGCAGGCCATCGATCACCTGCTGGCGGTTGGCGACACTGGCCACCGGGTTGCTGCAGATGATCCAGCAGGCCTTCACCGCACCGGCTTTCATATGCTCGAACAGCGCCACGGTACCCTCGCCGCCCTCGTTGCGCAGGCTACCCGGGGCCAGGCCCCATCGCTGCTCGACGAACGCGCGGTCGGCCTCGACCAGCGCCGAACGCTGCCCCGGCAGGCCTGGCCCCATATAGCCCATTTCCCGCCCGCCCATGGCATTGGGCTGGCCGGTCAGCGAGAACGGGCCGCTGCCAGGACGGCAGAGGGCGCCGGTGGCCAGGTGCAGGTTACACAGCGCATTGGTGTGCCAGGTGCCGTGGATGCTCTGGTTCAGGCCCATGGTCCAACAGCTCATCCAGTCGCCCGCGGTGCCGATCCACTCGGCGGCCTGGCGGATGTCGGCCTCGGCCAGGCCAGTGATGGCGGCGACCCGCGCCGGGGTGTAGTCCTCGAGAAAGGCCGGCATCGCCTCCCAGCCCTCGGTGTGGCGGGCGATGAAGCCGGTGTCGGTCTTGCCGTCCTGATGTAGCAGGTACAACAGGCCATTGAGCAGGGCCAGGTCGGTGCCCGGACGCAGTTGCAGGAACAGGTCGGCCTTGTCGGCGGTGGCGCTGCGCCGGGGGTCGACGACGATCAGCCTGGCACCGGCCTTGACGCGATCGAGCAGACGCAGGAAGAGGATCGGGTGGCAGTCGGCCATGTTCGCACCGATCACCAGGAACACCTCGGCATGCTCGAAGTCCTGGTAGCTGCCGGGCGGGCCGTCGGCGCCCAGGGAGAGCTTGTAGCCACTGCCCGCGCTGGCCATGCACAGGCGCGAGTTGGACTCGATGTGGCGGGTGCGGATGAAGCCCTTGGCCAGTTTGTTGGCCAGGTACTGCGCCTCCAGCGACATCTGCCCGGAAACGTACAGAGCCACGGCGTCCGGGCCATGCTCGTCGATGACCCGCCGCAGGCGCCCGGCGGCCTGATCGATGGCGCGGTCGATGGCGTCGCGTGCCGGCTCCTGGTGGCGCTGCTGGCGCACGTAGGCATGCTCCATGCGCCCGGCAGCGCTCAGCGGCAGGTGCGCCGTCAGGCCCTTGGTGCACAGGCGGCCGAAGTTGCTCGGGTGCTGTTTGTCGCCGCTGATCTTGCTGACCTTGCCGTCGACCACAGACATGACGATGCCGCACCCTACCCCGCAATACGGGCAAACGCTGCGCACCTCGCTGCTGCTCATCGGTCTGTCTCCTGCCCGAATGAACGAAAAAAGCGCCGGCCGCCCCGGCCTGCTGGAGCAGGAGGGGCAACACGGCGCCTTTGTCGTGAAGAGGATGTGGGCCATCGGCGTTGATGGCCTGGATGGACGAGCTGCAGCAAAAGGCGGGCCAGTGGGAGGGCGAGGCTGTGAAGCGTGCTTTGGGGCCGTTTCGCGCCCCAGCACTCGCCTATGGAAACCCCGATACCGCACCATCCTGGTGACCCGCGCACCAAGCGGTGGCACCTGCGATCCTCATGGGGATATCCTGAACACCCCTATCGATCGAGATCCGCCCCTGCCCCCATGTCCCAGGTGATCCTCAAGACCCCCGCCCAACTCGACCTGATGCGCCGCGCCGGGCAACTGCTGGCTCAGGTTTTCGCCCACCTCGACGGCTTCATCCGTCCCGGGGTGACCACCCTGCAGATCAACGACCGCGCCGAGGCGTTCATCGTCGAAACGCTCAAGGCACGCCCGGCGAGCAAGGGCCAGTACGGTTTCCCCTACGCCCTCAACACCTCCGTGGACCACGTGGTCTGCCACGGCGTGCCGAATGCCGACGAGGTGCTAGGGGAAGGCTCGATCGTCAACGTCGACATCACCCTGGAACAGGGCGGCTACATCGCCGACTCGTCGAAGATGTACTGCCTCGGCCCGGTCAGCGACGAGGCCCGGCGCCTGGTAGACACCACCTACGCGGCGCTGTGGAAGGGCATCGAGCAGGTCCGTCCGGGCGCCACCCTCGGCGATATCGGCCATGCCATCCAGGCCCATGCCGAAGCCGCCGGCTACAGCGTCGTGCGCGAATACTGCGGGCATGGCATCGGCCGGCAGATGCACGAGGCACCCGAGGTGCTGCACGTGGGCCAACGGGGCATGGGCATGAAACTCAAGCCTGGCATGGTCTTCACCATCGAACCGATGATCAACCAGGGCGGGCGCGGCACACGCACCCTGCGCGATGGCTGGACGGTGATCACCCGCGACCGCGCCCTGTCGGCGCAGTGGGAGCATACCGTGGCGGTCACGGGCCAAGGCTTCGAGGTGCTCACCCTGCGTGAAGAGGAACGGGCCTTGCGCCAGGACGTCGTCTGATCAGGAGCCCGCTCATGGATGAACACGCACAGCGCTGGCTGCATGCCCTCTCGGCGCCCATGGCCGCCCTCAACGGCGCCAGCTATACCGCCGCCGAGTACTTCGAAGGCGAAGACCAGACCGACCTGGAACGCGGCTGGGGCATCAACGACCGCAGCCAACTGCTGGACACCCTGCACATGGCCGACAACGGCCACGCCACGGAGCTGAGCGAAGCCTACTGGCAATTCCAGCGCTGCCTGCCCAGCCAATGGCGCAGCTTGCTCGACGGCCTGCCGCTGCGCGAACGCATCAAGTTCGAATATGCCGCGCGCACCTTCCCCGATTGCGGCCCCGGCGGTACCCGTGCCTGGGACCTGGGGCGCATGGGTTTCTTGCTGCGCGCCGGGGTGAAGAAGGGCCTGGTCAGCCGCGACGAGAGCCTCTACCTGCACCATCGCCTGGCCCTGCGCGCGCGCCACTACTACAACCGCTGGGACAGTTACCTGGCCGGCTACCTGTTCGGCAAGGCCTTGTGGAATGTCTCGCAGAGCAGCGACGAAAGCCTCGCCGCCGACCTCGAGCGCCAAGGCAGCGAGCACTGGAACCGTTGCATCGTGCTCAACCTGCGGCTCGGCGCCAGCAGCCTGCTGCGCAGCCTGCCCTGGGACCTGCCGCTGCCCGAACCGCAACGCCCCGCCTCGCTGGAAGAGGGCTGCTGGTCATGAGTTGCTGGATTCACCTGGGCCTGGAGCCGACCCACGACCTGGACGCCATCCGCCAGGCCTACCGCCGCCAGTTGCCGGCGCACCACCCGGAATCCGACCCGGAGGGCTTCCAGGCCCTGCGCGCAGCCTATGAGCAAGCCCTGCGCCTGGCCCGCGAAGGCGCAGCGTCGAGCCTGGAGGAACGAGCGCCAGACCACGACGATACGCAACGCCATCCGGCGCTGGCGGCCTTTCACCGCTTGCTGGAGGAGCCCACCCAACGCTTCGATCCCCAGGCTTGGCAGCGCTACATCGCCGAACTCGACGAGTTGCCGCTGGAGACGCTGGAAGACCTCGGCCGGCAATTGCTGGCGCTACTGCCCAACTGCGGGCCGCTCGGCCACCGCTGCGCCAACCTGCTGGCCCGGCGCCTGGGCTGGGCCGAGCAGGTGCTGCGCCTGCCCAACCCGCAAGAGGTGGAGGCCCTGCTGCAACGCCTGGAAGAGCCAGACCCGTTCGACACCGGCCTGATGCGCGACTGGCCTCCCACCGCGCAGTTGGAAACGCTGTGGTACTTCCGCAGCCTGGAGTACTGCTACCAGAACCGTCCACTGTTCGAGTACGAGCAATTCGCCAGTCTGCATACCTGCCTGGCGATCCCTGACGATGAAGCCCTGGTGCAGCGCCTGCTGGTGCAATTCAGCCAGGCCGGGATCGCCAGCCGCACCCTGCATGGGCTCCTGCTGGAACGGCAGCGCCTGGCCCCGGACGATCCCGACCTGCTCTACCTGCTGGCGCGCCAGGCCGATACCCTCGGCGCGCAGGAGCAAGCCCTGGACTGCTGGCTGCGGCTGTGGCGCGAGCAGGCGCACCCCGAGGCCGAACGCTGGCTGCTCGACCTGTGCACCCGGCTCCAGCCCCAGCGCCTGCCCCTGCTGATCCAGGCCTTCGACCGACAGGCCAGGCCCACTACCTGGCCCGACGACCTGGCCGATCCGGCGCAGGCCTGGGGCAGCCCGGCGCAGAGCCCGCAGACCCTGGCGCGCTGGTCACAAGCCGCACGCCTGGAACTGGACGGCATCGCCGGCCGCTTCGTCGAGTGGCGCCTGGATGGCGACGACGAACTGCCACTGCTCGCCTGGCTGCTGGAGGACCAGCAGGACCACGCGCTGCACCGCCTGTACCGGCATGCTTGGGCCTTGCAGCGGGGAGAGGCCGGCCTGCTGCGGCAGGTCCTCGCCGAGCCTGTCGGCGAAGATGCCCTCGACGCCTTGATCCTGGAAGGCTTCCAGCGCCAGGCCGAACAACAGTTGCACTGGCTCGAGCACTCGCCGGTGGTGCAGGCCCTGGTGCGCGCCTGCGCCAGCGACGACCCGGCGCCCATGCTGCCCGAGGCGCTCGACGAGGTCGACATTCACCCGGTGTGCCGCGAATGGCTGCGGCGCATGCGCCCCTACTCGGCCATCGCCCTGCAGCGGCTCAACGACCACTTCCAGATGCAACGCATGTTCACCGCCCCCTTCGCCATGGATGTGCAGGCGTTGCTGACCGAGCAGGCGCTGCTGCCGGCGCCGCCCGACGACGACGAGGCCTTGTGGGGCTGGCACCGGCAGAACCTGTTCATGCTCGCCCTGGTGCTCGACCCTGCCCGCTGGCTGGCGCTGGTTTCGCCGACACTGCTCACACAGCTGGCGTTTCCCGCCGGGCACCCCTGCGCCGCCTTGCACGACCTGCTCCTGCACCTGCAGCGCCAGGACGAAACCGACCACCTGCTCGGTTGGCTGGACGGCCATGATCCACTACAGCGCATCGTCAGCGCACGCCTGCTCGACCTGCACCAGGCGCTGGCCAGCGACAGGCTGCCGAGCAACCTGCAACTGCATGCCTGCCTGGAACACTGCACACCGCTGCTTGACGGGCATCGGCTCCACCAGATGCTGTTGTACGCCGTGCTCTACCACGACCCCAGCCTGGACAGGGCGCAACGCCAGCGCATGCTGGAACGGCTCGAAGGCCTGGATGCGGGCAGCGAGTTGGCGCTGCGCTTTCGCGACAGCCTGGTCAAGGGCACGCCCGTCTTGTCTGCGCGGGATGCCAGGGCGCTTGGCCTGGGCTTGGAATACGACCTGTTGCGCAGCGCCCTGAACAGCCTGCGCAGCCTGGCAGGCCAAGGCCTGGATGGCATTCCACGCCACCGTACCCTGCGGGCATTGCAACGGGGCAAGGACGATCCGAACCTCGATCTCGGCCTGCGTTGTGCCCTCACCGCCCTGCTGTCGTGGAGCGAGCGCCTGTTGTTCAAGTTCGCGCAGACGCCCCCGACACCGGCCTGGGAGCTATGGAAACTGCGCAGCCGCCTGGATCGCAGCAACTTTGCCCTGCAATTGCTGCTGTGCCTGTTGGCGGCCCCCTTCTATACCACGCAGCCCGCGGTGCTGCCGGTGATCGCCCTGGTGCTGATCAGCGCCTGCCTGCGCCGCCTGCGCGACATGGGGCGTGGCGTACCGTCGCTGCTGGTGCTGATGGGGGTCAGCCGGTTGTTGCCGTTCGCCGTGCTGGTGCTGCTCGGTCTTGGAGGTGATCCGTTGCCTAACCGCTATGGCATCACCGCGAGTAGGCAGGATGTTCTGCAGTACGGGCTGCAAGCGGCGTTGCGGCGCTAGGTCTGCGTTCTTCACCGCCCCCGGGGCTGCTTTGCAGCCCCAGCCCCCCTTGACCGACCGGCATTGATCCCTGGGCCTTGGCTTTCAGTAACGCAGATCGTCCAGCGCCTGGCTCAACTGCTGGCGCTGCCGGTTGATCTCGCCAGCCTGCTGGCTGGCCAGCACCGCATTGAAGGCATCCAGCCAACTGCCGATCAACTCGCGCTCGTCGCCCAGGCTCTGCATCCAGGCCCGCTCCAGGCGCGCCAGCAGGGTGCGGTTGGGCAAGGCGTCGCGGGGGTGGATCTTCAACCGCGCCAGGCGCTCATGGCTGGCCTGGCGGGCCTCGGCGTCAAGGCCAGTGGGGCTGCGGTCGATGCTGTGGCTGTGCTTCTGGCCCGTTTCCAGGAAGGTCACGTCCACCTCCAGCAGGCCATTGATGTCGTAGCTGAAGCGCACGTCCAGCGACTGCACCTGCCCGGTCTGCTGCAAGGGAATCTCGAAACTGTCTACCAGGATGTTGTCGCGCACCCAGGGGCGCTCGCCCTGGTACACGTCGATGCGCACGCTTTTCTGCTGCGGATGACTGCTGTAGAAGCGCTGCACCTTGGAGGTGGGGATGACCGTGTTGCGCTCGATGATCGGCGAAAAGGCGCCGGACACCTCCTCGCCACGCTGGGACGCCACGCCCAGGGTATAGGGGCAGACGTCGGTGAGAATCAGCTCGTCGATGGCCTGGTCACGGGCCTTGCAGGCGGCCTGGCTGGCAGCGCCGAGGGCGACGATGGTGTCCGGGTCGAGATGACGGTACGGCAGACGGCCGAACAGCTTGGCCACCAGTTGCTGGATCTGCGGCATGCGCGTGGCACCGCCGACCAGCACCAGGCTGTCCAGCTCGCGCGGGCTCAAGCGGGCATCGCGCAGAGCCTGTTCGATGGGCGCTCGCACCCGGGCCAGCAACGGTGCCCAGATCGACTGCAGGCGCGTCTCGTCGAGCGTCCACTCGCGCAGTTGGCCATCGCCATTCCAGCCCAGGGTGCGCTTGCCCTCGCCCAGGTCATGCTTGAACTGCTCGATGGCGTCATGCAGGCTGGCCAGCGCCTGGGGTTCCAGGCCCTCGGCCTCGAGGCCCCAGTCGTGCAGGCAGGCGGCCAGCAAGGCGTCGGTGAAATCCTCTCCGCCCAGGTAGTTGTCGCCGGTGGAGGCATGCACCTCGATCAGCGGCAGGGCGTACTCCAGTACGGTGACATCGAAGGTGCCGCCGCCCAGGTCGAATACCAGCGTGCGCTCGAATGCCTGTTCATGCAGGCCATAGGCCATGGCCGCGGCGGTCGGTTCGTTGATCAGCCGCTGTACCTTCAGCCCCGCCAGCTCCGCGGCGAACACCGTGCGCTTGCGCTGCTCGTCGCTGAAATAGGCCGGCACCGAGATCACCGCCTCGCTCACCTGGCAGCCGAGGTAGGCCTCGGCATCCTGCTTCAACGCGCCCAGCACCAGGGCGGAGAGCTCCTCGGGGCTGAAGCGGTGCTCGCCCAGCTCGAAACGCTTGTCACTGCCCATGAAACGCTTGAAGGCCGCAGCGGTGCGCTGCGGGTGGGTGGTCAAGCGCGCACGGGCGGCCTTGCCCACCAGGATGCTGCCATCGTCGTCGACGCTGACCACCGACGGCGTCAGTACATCGCCCAGGGCATTGGCGATCAAGCGTGCCTGGCCATCCTGCCAGACGGCGATGAGGCTATTGGTGGTGCCCAGGTCGATGCCCAGGAGCGGGGTTGGCTGCGCGGGGGATGGAGAGGTACTGGCATCCTGCATGGTCGGTCTCGTGCTCGCGGTGAAGAACCGGAACGCGACCTGCTGGCCGCATCCGGCGGACAGGAAGGATTCTGACGCAATGCCATAAACAAAAAAAGCGACCTCAAGGTCGCTTTCTTTGTGGCTTCCGGGTGTTCAGTGGGCCCTGGAAGCTGGAATATGGCGCAGCGGACGGGACTCGAACCCGCGACCCCCGGCGTGACAGGCCGGTATTCTAACCGACTGAACTACCGCTGCGCTATACATCGAGATTGGTGGGTGGTGACGGGATCGAACCGCCGACCCTCTGCTTGTAAGGCAGATGCTCTCCCGGCTGAGCTAACCACCCTTCGTCTCGGTGTGGCGCGCATTCTACGGAGGACCCGCCACCCTGGCAAGCACTTTTTTCAAATTTTTTTTGAAGCCTTTCAAAGACCTAGCATCACTGCCCTTTTCCTGGCGATTAATGGCTGCTGGCCCTCTGACAGGGGTGGTCGCAAACCGTCACTCGGAGAATAATGCCCGCCTTATGCATTAAGGAGAGATTCCCCCTCATGTGGTTCAAGAACCTGCTGACCTACCGCCTGACCCAGGATGTCCCGTTCGAGCCCGAAGCACTGGAAGCCGCCCTGGCCAGCAAGCCGGCCCGCCCCTGCGCCAGCCAGGAGCTGACCACCTATGGTTTCGTCGCCCCGTTCGGCAAGGGCGAGGACGCGCCGCTGGTACACGTCAGCGGTGACTTCCTGCTGATCGCCGCACGCAAGGAGGAACGCATCCTGCCCAGCAGCGTGGTCAACGATGCGGTCAAGGAAAAAGTCGAGGAGATCGAGACCGAGCAGATGCGCAAGGTCTACAAGAAGGAACGCGACCAGATCAAGGATGACATCATCCAAAGCTTCCTGCCCCGCGCTTTCATCCGTCGCTCGATGATCTTCGCCGCCATCGCCCCGCGCCTGGGCCTGATCCTGGTCAACTCGGCCAGCGCCAAGCGCGCCGAAGACCTGCTCTCGACCCTGCGCGAGGTCATGGGCTCGCTGCCGGTGCGCCCGGTCACCGTGAAAACCGCCCCGAGCGCGACCATGACCGACTGGGTCAAGTCCCAGGCGCCGGCTGCGGACTTCTTCGTCCTGGACGAGTGCGAGCTGCGCGACACCCATGAAGACGGCGGCATCGTGCGCTGCAAGCGCCAGGACCTGGCCAGCGAGGAGATCCAGCTGCACCTGGGCACTGGCAAGGTGGTCACCCAGTTGGCCCTGGCCTGGCAGGACAAGCTGTCGTTCGTGCTGGACGACAAGACCGTGATCAAGCGCCTGAAGTTCGAGGAGCTGCTGCAGGAGCAGGCCGAGCAGGATGGCGGCGAAGAGGCCCAGCAGCAGTTCGATGCCAGCTTCACCCTGATGATGATGACCTTCACCGAGTTCCTCCCGGCGCTGTTCGAGGCCCTGGGCGGCGAAGAGATTCCCCAAGGGGTTTGACGGCAGCTGCAAGCTGCAAGAAAAAGCCAAAGCGACAGCACAGAGCTTCGAGAACATGCGGAATCGAACGGCCACACCGTCCCGCTTTTACTTGCAGCTTGAAGCTTGAAGCTGAAACCGGAGATTTCCCCCCATGCGTGCCCTGGCCGCCTTCAGCCGCTTCGTCGGCAACACCTTCGCCCTGTGGGTGCTGGTGTTCGCCTGTCTGGCCTTCCTTCAACCCCAGTGGTTCATCGCCCTGAAGGTGGCCATCGTGCCGCTGCTGGGCCTGGTGATGTTCGGCATGGGCCTGACCCTCAAGCTCGACGACTTCGCCGCCCTCGCCCGCCAGCCCTGGCGGGTGGCGCTGGGGGTGGTGGCGCACTTCGTGATCATGCCGGGCATGGCCTGGTTGCTGTGCCAGCTGTTCCACCTGCCAGCGGAGATCGCCGTGGGGGTGATCCTGGTCGGCTGCTGCCCGAGCGGCACGGCCTCGAACGTGATGGTCTGGCTGTCGAAGGGCGACCTGGCCCTGGCAGTGGCCATTGCCGCGGTGACCACACTGCTGGCACCGCTGCTGACCCCGGCGCTGATCTGGTTCCTGGCCTCGGCCTGGCTGCCGGTGTCCTTCATGGACATGTTCTGGTCGATCCTGCAGTTGGTGATGCTGCCGATCGTCCTCGGCGTGCTGGCCCAGCGGGTACTGGGCGCGCGGGTGCAACTGGCGGTGCAGGTGCTGCCGCTGGTGTCGGTGGTGAGCATCGTCATGATCGTCTGCGCGGTGGTCGCGGCCAGCCAGGCGAAGATCGCCGAGTCGGGCCTGCTGATCATGGCCGTGGTGATATTGCACAACAGTTTCGGCTTCCTGCTCGGCTACCTGACCGGCAAGTTGTGCAAGCTGCCGCTGGCCCAGCGCAAGTCGCTGGCGCTGGAAGTGGGCATGCAGAACTCCGGGCTGGGCGCGGCACTGGCGGCGGCGCACTTCTCGCCGCTGGCAGCGGTGCCCAGTGCGCTGTTCAGCGTGTGGCACAACATCTCCGGGGCGGTGCTGTCGACCTGGTTCCGCCGGATGGAAGAGCCCGGCGCTCCTGTAGAGGCCGAGCCGGCCAGGCATTGATGGGCTGACGGCACCGGCCTGTTCGCGGCAGCCTGATCCACACGTCCGGTGTTCTCCACTGTGCCGGAACAGGCACCGCAGATCCGCCCGACTTGCCCTACCCATGGCAAATGTGCACTATAGTGCGCACTGTGAGGACGACCTCACGACGCACCGCGTGACCATTCCGGGGACGGCCCCATCCTTGAAAACGATGGAGGCTCTCATGTCCTGGATCATCCTGTTCTTCGCCGGCCTGTTCGAAGTCGGCTGGGCCGTAGGCCTGAAGTACACCGACGGTTTCACCCGTCCCCTGCCCACCGTACTGACCGTCGCCGCCATGGCCGTGAGCCTGGGTCTACTGGGCCTGGCCATGAAGGAACTGCCACTGGGTACCGCCTATGCCATCTGGACCGGCGTCGGCGCCGTCGGCACGGTGATCGCCGGGATCATCCTGTTCGGCGAATCCATGGCCCTGGTGCGCCTGGCCAGCGTGGCCCTGATCGTCGCCGGCCTGGTCGGCCTGAAGGTCAGCACCGGCTGACCCACTCCCCTTCCCTCAACGCTGGTCGCCGCGCAAGGCCATGACCTTCTCGCGCAGCACCTCTGGCTGCGCCGCCTCCACCGGGATGGCGGCGCCAGCCACAAGGGTCACCCGCGACCACAGGCGCCGGAAAAAGCCCTTGGCCGGATCGCGGCTGAAGAAACTGCCCCACAAGCCCTGCAACGCCAGGGGAATCACCGGTACCGGGGTTTCCTGGAGGATGCGGTTGACGCCCCCCTTGAACACGTCGATCTCGCCATCGGAGGTCAACTTGCCCTCCGGGAAGATGCACACCACTTCACCCGCGGCCAAGTACTGGGCGATACGCGCGAAGGCCCGCTCGTAGGTGGCTTCGTCCTCGCTGCGGCCAGCGATGGGAATCGCCCCGGCGGTGCGGAATACGAAGTTGAGCAGCGGCAGGTCGTAGATCTTGTAGTACATGACGAAACGCACCGGCCGGCGGATCGCCCCCCCGATCAGCAGCGCATCGACGAAGGACACATGGTTGCACACCAGCAACGCTGGCCCCTCGTCGGGAATACGCTCCAGGTCCCGATGCTCGACCCGGTACATGGAATGGCTGAGCAGCCAGATCATGAAGCGCATGGTGAACTCAGGGACGATGCGGAAGATATAGGCGTTGACCGCGATGTTGAGCAGCGACACCACCAGGAACAACTGCGGGATGCTCAGTTGCGCCAGGCTCAGCAGGACGATGGTGAGGATCGCCGAGACCACCATGAACAGGGCATTGAGAATGTTGTTGGCGGCGATCACCCGCGCCCGCTGGTCCTCGGGGGTACGCGCCTGGATCAGGGCATACAGCGGCACGATGTAGAAACCGCCGAATACCCCCAGGCCTACGATCGACACCAGGATCCACCAGGCCTGGCCCATGCCCAGCAGGGCCAGCCAGTCATGCGGCGCCTCGCCGGCTGGCACGTCGCCGGAGTGCCACCACCAGAGCAGGCCGAACAGGGTCAGGCCGAACGAGCCGAACGGCACCAGGCCGATCTCCACCTTGCGGCCGCTGAGCCGTTCGCACAGCAGCGAGCCCGCCGCGATGCCCACCGAGAACAGCGTCAGCACCAGGGTCACCACGGTTTCGTCGCCGTGCAGCCAGTCCTTGGAATAGGCCGGGATCTGGGTCAGGTAGATGGCCCCGACGAACCAGAACCACGAGTTGCCGACGATCGAGCGCGAAACCGCCGGCGTCTGCCCCAGGCCCAGGCGCAGGGTGGCCCAGGACTGGCGGAAGATGTTCCAGTCCAGCTTCATCTGCGGGGCCGCTGCCGCGGCCCGAGGGATCCAGCGACTGGCCAGGTAGCCGAGCACCGCGGTGCCCACCACGCCCCCCGCCGCCACCGTGGCGTAGTGGGTGGACGACATCATCACCCCCGCGCCGATGGTCCCGGCGAGGATCGCCAGGAAGGTCCCCATTTCCACCAGGCCGTTGCCGCCCACCAGTTCCTCCTCGCGCAGGGCCTGGGGCAGGATCGAGTATTTCACCGGGCCGAACAGCGCCGAATGGGTGCCCATGGCGAACAGCGCCAGCAGCATCAGCTCCAGGTGGTGGGTGACGAAGCCCGTGGCGCCGATGGCCATGATGACGATCTCGGCCAGCTTGATCGCGCGGATCAGCGCGTCCTTGGCGAACTTCTCGCCGAACTGCCCGGCCAGGGCCGAGAACAGGAAGAACGGCAGGATGAACAGCAAGGCGCAGAGGTTGACCCAGATCGAGCGGTCGCCTTCCAGGCTGAGCTTGTAGAGGATCGCCAGGATCAACGACTGCTTGAACAGGTTGTCGTTGAAGGCACCCAGCGACTGGGTGATGAAGAACGGCAGGAAACGCCGCTTGCCGAGCAAGGTGAATTGCGAGGGGTGACTCATCGTCCTTGTTCCTGGGGGCTTTTGTCATTGGAGGCCCGCAGGCCGCACAGAGCCACAAATCTGCATGGGAAAGCCGGCCATTGGCAAGCCGCACCCACAGAATCCTCTGCCAAGCAGATGCCGAAGGAGCACCACGTCCCCCCGACGATGGCTGCACAGCAGCCCCGCTGCCACTCGAATGACCGGCATCGAGCTTGAGCACCACAAAGACGCACGACAAACCCCGCCCTCGCCCTTATGCTGAGCAGCAAGGGCTGCGACGTCCTGCCACTGCGACCATCGTCTGCGCTGACGAACGCCAGGCGCCATGCCAGACTGATTGATCGGGACCGCGTTCTATTCTTTGCTCCGGAGTTTGCATGTCGTTGTCCAGCGGGCTGATCGCCGTGGTCGCCCTGGCCTATATGGCCATCATGTTCGCCATCGCCTTCTATGGCGACCGCCGCAGCACCCCGCTGCCGCCGCGCCTGCGTGCCTGGGTGTACAGCCTGTCGCTGGCGGTGTACTGCACCAGTTGGACCTTCTTCGGCGCGGTCGGCCAGGCCGCCGAACAGCTGTGGGCGTTCCTACCGATCTACCTGGGGCCGGTGCTGCTGCTGATCTTCGCCCCCTGGGTGCTGCAAAAGATGGTGCTGATCAGCAAGCAGCAGAACATCACCTCGATCGCCGACTTCATCGCCGCGCGCTATGGCAAGTCGCAGACCCTGGCCGTGGTGGTGGCGCTGATCTGCCTGGTGGGCGTGCTGCCCTACATCGCCCTGCAGCTCAAGGGCATCGTGCTCGGCGTCAACCTGCTGATCGGCGCCAGCGCCGATGCCACCGGCACCCGCGTGCAGGACACCGCGCTGGTGGTGTCGCTGGTGCTGGCGCTGTTCTCCATCGTCTTCGGGACCCGCAGCCTGGATGTCACCGAGCACCACCGCGGCATGGTCCTGGCGATCGCCTTCGAATCGCTGGTCAAGCTGCTGGCATTCCTCGCCGTGGGCGCCTTCGTGGTGTTCAACCTGTACGACGGCTTCGACGACCTGTTCGAGCAGGCGCGCCAGTCGACGCACCTGGAAAGCTATTGGCAGGAGACCATCAACTGGCCCTCGATGGTGGTGCAGACGGCCGTGGCGATGATGGCGATCATCTGCCTGCCGCGACAGTTCCACGTCACCGTGGTGGAGAACATCGAGCCCCAGGACATGCGCATGGCGCGCTGGGTCTTCCCCCTGTACCTGGCCCTGGCCGCGCTGTTCGTGGTGCCGATCGCCCTGGCTGGGCAGATGCTGCTGCCGGGCACGGTGATCTCCGACTCCTTCGTCATCAGCCTGCCCCTGGCCGAAGCCCACCCGAGCCTGGCCCTGCTGGCCTTCATCGGCGGCGCCTCGGCCGCCACCGGCATGGTCATCGTCGAGGCCGTGGCGCTGTCGACCATGGTGTCCAACGACATGCTGCTGCCCTGGCTGCTGCGCCGCAAGAACGCCGAACGGCCGTTCGAGGCGTTCCGCCACTGGATGCTCTCGGTCCGCCGAGTGACCATCGTGGTCATCCTTCTGCTCGCCTACGTCAGCTACCGCCTGCTCGGTTCCACCGCGAGCCTGGCGACCATCGGCCAGATCGCCTTCGCCGCAGTGACCCAGCTGACCCCGGCCATGCTCGGCGCACTGTACTGGAAACAGGCCAACCGGCGCGGCGTGTTCGCGGGCCTGGCGGCCGGGATCTTCCTGTGGTTCTACACCCTGGTGCTGCCGATCGCCGCGCACAGCCTGGGCTGGTCGCTGCAATTGTTCCCTGGCCTTGCCTGGCTGCACGGCAACCCGTTGAACCTGCCGATCACCCCGCTGACCCAGGGCGTGGTGCTGTCGCTGGCGGGCAACTTCGTGCTGTTCGCCTGGGTCTCGATCTTCTCCCGCACCCGGGTCTCGGAACACTGGCAGGCCGGGCGCTTCATCGGCCAGCAGACCACCCGCCCCAACAGCCGGTCGCTGCTGGCGGTGCAGATCGACGACCTGCTCAAGCTGGCGGCACGCTTCGTCGGCGAGGAACGCGCGCGGCAGAGCTTCATCCGCTTCGCCTACCGCCAGGGCAAGGGCTTCAACCCCAACCAGAACGCCGACGGCGACTGGATCGAACACACCGAGCGCCTGCTGGCCGGCGTGCTCGGCACCTCCTCGACCCGTGCGGTGGTCAAGGCCGCCATCGAAGGCCGCGACATGCAGCTCGAGGACGTGGTGCGCATCGCCGACGAGGCCAGCGAGGTGCTGCAGTTCAACCGCGCCCTGCTGCAGGGGGCGATCGAGAACATCAACCAGGGCATCAGCGTGGTGGACCAGAACCTGCACCTGGTGGCCTGGAACCGGCGCTACCTGGAGCTGTTCAACTACCCCGACGGGCTGATCAGCGTGGGCCGGCCAATTGCCGACATCATCCGCTACAACGCCGAACGTGGCCTGTGCGGCCCCGGCGAGGCCCAGGTCCATGTGGCCCGGCGCCTGCACTGGATGCGCCAGGGCCGTGCCCATACCTCCGAGCGGCTGTTCCCCAACGGCCGGGTGATCGAGCTGATCGGCAACCCCATGCCTGGCGGCGGCTTCGTCATGAGCTTCACCGACATCACCCCGTTCCGCGAGGCCGAGCAGGCGCTCAAGGACGCCAACGAGGGCCTGGAGCAGCGGGTCGCCGAGCGCACCCATGAGCTGTCCCAGCTCAACCAGGCGCTGTCCGAGGCCAAGAGCCATGCCGAGGCGGTCAGCCAGTCCAAGACCCGCTTCCTGGCCGCGGTCAGCCACGACCTGATGCAACCGCTCAATGCCGCGCGGCTGTTCTCCGCCGCCCTGTCGCAGCAGGCCGAGGGCATGTCCGAGGAAGCCCGGCAGTTGGTGCAGCACATGGACAGCTCGCTGCGCTCGGCCGAGGAACTGATCAGCGACCTGCTGGACATCTCGCGCCTGGAAAACGGCAGGATCACCCCCGACATCAAGCCCTTCGCCCTCAACGAGCTGTTCGACACCCTCGGCGCCGAGTTCAAGCTGCTGGCTGCGGAAAAGGGCCTGGAGTTCCGCCTGCGCGGCAGTCGCCTGCGGGTCGACAGCGACATGAAACTGTTGCGGCGGGTGCTGCAGAACTTCCTGACCAACGCCCTGCGCTATGGCAAGAGCCCACTGCTGCTTGGCGTGCGCCGCCAGGGCGGGCGCCTGTGGCTGGAAGTCTGGGACCGAGGCCCAGGCATCGCCGACGACAAGCTGCAGGTGATCTTCCAGGAGTTCAAGCGCCTGGACAGCCACCAGACGCGCGCCGAAAAAGGCCTGGGCCTGGGCCTGGCGATCGCCGACGGCTTGTGCCGGGTGCTCGGCCATCCGCTTCAGGTGCGCTCCTGGCCAGGCAAGGGCAGCGTGTTCCGGGTCGGCGTGCCGATCGCCAAGGCCGCCGTCGCGGCGCCCAGCGCGCCACCGGAGCCACAGGCTGGCCAACCGCTGGCCGGGCTGCAGGTGCTGTGCGTCGACAACGAAGACAGCATCCTGGTCGGCATGAACAGCCTGCTCAGCCGCTGGGGTTGCCAGGTGTGGACCGCGCGCAGCCGCGCCGAATGCGAAGCCCTGCTGGCCAAGGGCATGCGCCCGCACCTGGCGCTGGTGGACTACCACCTGGACGATGGCGAGACGGGGACCGAGCTGATGGCCTGGCTACGCACCCGCCTGGGCGAACCGGTACCGGGCGTGGTGATCAGCGCCGACGGACGCAACGAGACCATCGCCATGGTCCATGCCGCCGGCCTCGACTACCTGGCCAAGCCGGTCAAGCCAGCGGCCCTGCGCGCCCTGCTCAATCGGCATCTGAGCCTGGTTCAGTGAGCGCCTCGTCAGGCACCGCGTCGTCGGACAGCGCGCGTTCGAGCAAGTCGGCCGGCAGGCTCTTGCTGGCCCGGGCGCCGAGCAGCTTGAGCTGCTCGCTGCGGCTGACCAGGTTGCCACGCCCTTCGCAGAGTTTGTTGCGCGCCGCGGCATAGGCCTTGTCCACCTGCTGCAGGCGGCTGCCCAGCTCGTCCAGGTCCTGGATGAACAACACGAACTTGTCGTACAGCCACCCGGCACGCTCGGCGATCTCCCGGGCGTTCTGGCCCTGGCGCTCCTGCTTCCACAGGCTGTCGATCACCCGCAGGGTGGCCAGCAGGGTGGTGGGGCTGACGATCACGATCTGCCGGTCGAAGGCCTCCTGGAACAGGTTGGGCTCGGCCTGCAGGGCCGCCGAGAAGGCCGCCTCGATGGGCACGAAGAGCAGGACGAAATCCAGGCTGTGCAAGCCCTCCAGGCGGTTGTAGTCCTTGCTGGAGAGCCCTTTGACGTGGCTGCGCAGGGACTGCACGTGCTGCTTCAGCGCAGCCTGGGCGCGCTCGGCGTCGTCGTCGCCGACGAATTGCTGGTAGGCGGTGAGGCTGACCTTGGCATCGACCACCACCTGCTTGTCGCCGGGCAGCATGATCAGTACATCGGGCTGGTAGCGCTCGCCCTCGGCGCTCTTGAGGCTGACCTGGGTCAGGTATTCGCGGCCCTTTTCCAGGCCGGCATGCTCCAGCACCCGTTCGAGGATCAGCTCGCCCCAGTTGCCCTGGGTCTTCTGGCCCTTGAGCGCCTGGGTCAGGTTGGTGGCTTCGTTGGACAGGCGCAGGTTGAGCTGCTGCAGGCGCTCGAGCTCCTTGGCCAGGGAAAAACGCTCGCGGGCCTCCTGCTGGTAGCTCTCCTCCACGCGCTTCTCGAAGGCCTGGATGCGCTCCTTGAGCGGGTCGAGCAACTGCCCCAGGTGCTGCTGGCTGGTCTGGGCGAAACGCTGCTCGCGCTCATCGAAGATCTTCGTGGCCATCTCGGCGAACTGCGCGCGCAAGGTGTCGCGGGCTTCCTGCAGGTCTTCCAGGCGTTGCTGGTGGCTTTCCTGCTGCTCACCCAACTCGGCCTCCAGGCGCGCGACCTGGGCCTCCAGGCGCCGCAGCTCGGTCTCGCGGCCGACACGTTCCAGTTGCCAGGCATGGGCGGCGTCGCGGGCGTTGTCACGCTCGATCTGCAGCAGTTCCAGTTCCCGGGCCTGGGCGGCCAGGGTGGTCTGCTTGGCCACGTTGGCCTCGCTCAGGTCGCTGATCTCGTCGCGGCAGGCCTCCAGCTGGGCCTGCAGGCCTTCCTGGGCCAGTTGCGCACCGGTGAGACGCTCTTGCACCAGGGCCAGTTCCGATTGCCGGGCCGACAGCCGTCGCTGCACCTGCAACGCCCAGGCCAGGCATGGAACCGCTGCTGCCACGATGCCCAGCAGGATACTGGCAAGATCCACTGCCATAGCTACTCCGATCGATGTTCGACAATGCTGCGCGCAGCTTAACAGGTGAGGCCCGGGGTGGTCGTGCCGCCCCAGGTATCAACTCGAGCGCAACTGCCCAAGCAACCGCCGCGCCTCCTGCGACCCCTGCCCTGCCGCCAACTCCAGCCAGTAGCGGGCCTGCTCCGGCTCACTGTGCTGGCACAGGCGGGCATACTCCACCTGCGCCCGCCGGTCGCCGGCCCGTGCGGCCTGGCGCAGCAGCTCATGGCCGATGCGGCGGTCACGGGCGTTACCGCAGTCCCGGCAGAGCATCTGCCCCAGGCGGCTCTGGGCGACCACCACGCCCTGGCGCGCCGGCTGCTTGAGCAGACGACCGGCCAGGTGCTTGACGCTGGGCTTGTCGCCCAGGCGCGGGCTATCGAGCAGCCAGAGGGCCACTTTCAGGGAAAAACGCTTGGGGGATGGCACCGACGGGGTTGCAGCGGGGCTTGCGAGGTATTTACCGCGAAACTTCATGACCAAACAGCGAAGGCAACTCGAGAGGCGCGCCACTCTACTCCATTTTTTCGCCGATGGCCTGATCGATCGCCACGCAGGCGAAAAAAAAAATTCGATGATCTTTTCTTGACGTTTTCGATTGGGTGGTCCCTGCCATCATCCCGGGTTGACGATTGTCGGACAGTTCGAAAAAGAGCTGGCACGCCCGTCCTAGAGCAAGCGCTCGGGACAATCCACAGATCCTGTGGATAACTCGGTGGACAACCCCCTCGACAAGTCCTCAAACCCCGATGAAACGGGGGTTTCAGTCAAACTGACGATTTTTTCACCAGTAAAAATTAGTGTTTTTTTTCATTGACTTAAGCGTGCAGTCAAGGCATTGGCGAGCCCGCCGAGACATGTTGCGGGGCCGTTACAAGTCGTGCACCAAGTGTGTACAAGTGCACCGAATCCCTCCATTTGAATGCACGAAATGGCATCATCCCGCCGCGTATGATCCGTTTGCCCTACTTCACAGACTGAGCAAGAAAGGCCATACTGTTCGGCTCGCCTGGCGAAACGAACAAAGGCTTGCACCTGCTGCGTGCTTCCTGTATGGTGCCGCCCTGTTAGTACCCAGCTGAAAGTCAATTCTGGCCACAAGCGCCCTTCAGTCATCGGCTCGATCCTCCGGGCGATGCTGAAAACGGACCGGCCCATTCGATGGTTCACTCGGCAGCCCTACCTGCCCTAGCACGAATCACGCACAGATTGATCGGGATCTTCACCCAGAGGCAACGAACCTTGGCCCTGGTGTGCTTGCCCGCCTTTTGACGTACCTACCAGTCAGCCCAGCGCCCACTTTTTATTGCGCCTCCCTGGCTGCCCTGTTCCAGTCAGGTTCTGCGTCCCTTAATAATGACGTCACTGGAACGTTTCTAAGATGCACGGATCGAAACCCGTGTTTAAAGCAGGAACATCCAACAATATGAATACGCACCATCAGATCCAGGCTGCCATCGGCACCCTTTCCCAGGCCTTCGCCCCACTGAAGTGCCTGATCGTCGCCCCACGCAAGGGCAGCTTCAGCTTCACCCTGGTCGACGAACATGGCGTCGCGTGCCACACCGAGCGCCTGTACCCAGAGCAATACGGCCGCGGCGAACCGCTGCAGGCAGTGATCGAGCGAACCCGCCAGTCGCTGGCCGCATGAGCGGCGAATGCCCGCCCATTCAGGCGATCGATCCCCGCCACTGCGCTGCCTGATCGTTCTTGGCGTAATTGCCGTAGGGCATATAGCACCGGACGACAGGCAGCAATCGATTTAAAAACAGCCCTTTACACCATGATTATCACACTACACTTCAACTCGAGCGGTGCGAGCCGCTTCCGGCGGGCCTGATCAATCCACCAGCTGCCAAGCTCCAGTGCCCGTCGGCCTTTATCGTTCGAGGGCATCATGGGTATCGCAGCGAAAGAGTTGTGTCAGTATGTGATCCGGCCGACCCTGGTCTACCTGGACCGCCATTGCGAAAGCGCCGAGGCCCTGCTGTTGGGCGTCGCCGCCAGCCAATCGGCGCTCGGCTCGGCGTTGCACGACCGGCGCGGGCATGGTCTCTACCGGATCGGCGAAACGCGTCACCAGGCGCTGTGGGACGATTTCCTCGCCCGCGACCCTGACCTGGCCAGCCTGGTCCGTGGCCTGGCCAGCCAGCACGCCTTCCTGCGCGGGCCGCACCTGGAGTTGGCGGTCAACCTGCGCTACTCCACCGCCATCGCCTGGATGCTCATCGAAGAACAGGCCACGCCCTTGCCCGCCGCCGACGACCTGTTGGGGTTGGCGCGTATCTGGCGGCAGGTCTTTCACCCCCCGGGGCGCCTGCGCGACTTCACCCAAGCCTGGCATCTGTGCGTCGAGCCGATGATGTCGCAGGCATCTTGAGAAACGTCCTACGCTAAAACCGGAAAAAACGGAATTTTGGTCGGATTGTCCTACAAAACCGCTCTAACTCCTGCGATCGAGCCTATGGCGCAGCGCGTGATTTGTTGGTAGCTTTTCGCCCCGGAGATCCCAAGGAGTTTCACAATAATGAAAAAAGCAATGCTCAAAACCTCCCTCGGCGTTGCCGTTGCCCTCGCTTCCAGCCAGTTGCTCGCCAGTGGTTTCGCCCTCAACGAGCAAAGCGTCAGCGGCATGGGTACAGGTTTCGCGGGTCGTTCTTCCTCTGCCGAAGATGCCAGCACCGTCTTTGGCAACCCTGCCGGCATGTCGCGCCTCAAGCGCGAGCAAATCACCGTGGGCGGCGCCGCCGTCATCGCCAAGTCCGACATCTCGGGCCCAGGCAGCAACCTGGGGGGAGAGACCGACGGCGACATGGTCCCGACCGTCGGCGTACCCATGGGCTACTACGTCAAGCCAATCGATGAGCACTGGAGCGTCGGTTTCGGCGTCTACGTACCGTTCGGCCTGGTCACCGACTACGGCAGCGACGACGCCGCCCGCTACTGGGGCAAAAAGAGCCACGTCGAGGTCATCACCTTCCAGCCAACCGTCAGCTATGCCTTCAACGACAAGGTCTCGATCGGTTTCGGCCCGACCTTCAACCGCATCAAGGGCGAGCTGGGCTCCAGCCTGATCAACCCGTTCACCCCGGGCAGCAACGATGGCGAAGTGAAGATCAAGGGCGACGATACCGCAGTCGGCTACAACATCGGCATCCTGGTCCAGGCCACCGACCGCACCCGCGTCGGCCTGACCTACCACTCCATGGTCGACTACAAGCTCGAGGGCAAGACCCGCGTCAGCACCCCGCTGATCGGCCCCTACGACGGCAGCAAGTTCGACGCAAGCCTGAAGATCAAGACGCCGGAGTCCGTCGACCTGTCGATCACCCACGAGCTGGACGACCAGTGGACCCTCTACGCGGGCAGCACCTGGACCCGCTGGAGCCGCCTGGAAGACATCACCGTGCAGAACGATGTGCCGCCGGCACTGGTCGGTTCGCCGTTCCAGACCATCAGCGAGGAGCAAAACTGGCATGACACCTGGGCACACGCCATCGGCGCGTCCTACAAGGTGAACAAGGAGTGGATCCTGCGTGCCGGCTTCACCGTGGACCAGTCGCCGACCAACAACCACGACCGTTCGCCGCGCATCCCGACTGGCGATCGCAAGGTGCTGAGCCTCGGCGCCGGCTGGAGCCCGACCGACGACATGACCATCGACGTGGCGTACTCCTACCTGTGGGAGGAAGACACCAAGGTCAACCAGGTCAGCGCGACCAAGGGCTCCTACCAAGCCAAGTACGAGAACAGCGCCCACGGTATCGGCGCGTCCCTCACCTACCGCTTCTGAGTCGCCGGGGCCTTGCAAGAGACGTAGGCTTCTTCAGGCCATGGGGCCGCTCTGCGGCCCTTCGCAGGCAAGCCCGCTCCCACAGGGGCCTGCGTCAACCGCATGTTCTCTACGCGACAGCGCAGCCCGAAGGGCTGGGTGATCCCCACAGAGTCCTCTGCATGGGCCCCACTGTGGGAGCTTGCCAGCGATGGGGCGCGAAGCGGCCCCAGGTATTAGCACCGCTTCGACCCAGCCCGAGAAAGGCAGCGACGCTCGCCAGGCCGGGCACTCAGGGTTGGGAAGCGATCGCCTTTTCGATAGCCGTCCTGAACGCCGGGTCGTCAGGTTTGGTCAGGCTGGAGAAATTGGCGATCACCTTGCCGCGGCGATCTACCACGTACTTGTAGAAATTCCACTTCGGCGCACTGCTCTGGCGCGCCAACTCACCGAACAGCGGCACCGCATCCTTGCCACGCACCGCCTGGGCCTTGGTCATGGTGAAGGTCACACCGTAGTTGGCATAGCAGACCTTGGCGGTCTTCTCGCTGTCGGCGTCCTCCTGCTTGAAGTCGTTCGACGGCACGCCGAGCATTTCCAGGCCCTGCTCGTGGTATTCCTTGTAGACCGCCTCCAACCCTTCGAACTGCGGGGCGAAGCCGCAATAACTGGCGGTATTCACCACCACCAGCGGCTTGCCTGCGAAACGCTGGCACAGGTCGACCTGCTCCTTGCCACGCAACTCGGGCAGGCTGCCCTGCAGCAGTGCCGGGCAATCCGCTGCCCAACTGGAAGAAAAGGTGGCCAGGGCCAGCGCGGGTATCGTCAGCCAGCGTACACGCATCATCGTTGTTCTCCTGCAAGGCGATCCTTGAACTTGCAGGGTAGCGCCTAACAAACGCTCATGCCCAGCTGCATCAACCGCAACCCGCCCAGTTGCCAGCCCCACCACACCAGCGCCAGGAGCACTGCCGCACCCGCCACCAGGAGGATGCGGGCCAGGTAGCGGTTCATGCGGCCTGCACCTGCAAGCGCGCGACGGGCCGCTCGCGCACCGGCCAGTTGAGCGCGGCCGCCAGCAGGCTGAGCAGGATCGAGATCTGCCAGACCAGCTCGTAGCTGCCGGACTGGTCATACACCACGCCGCCCAGCCATCCCCCCAGGAAAGCGCCCAACTGGTGGAACAGGAAGACGATGCCGCCGAGCATGGACAAGTTGCGCACGCCGAACACCGTGGCCACGGTGCCATTGGTCAACGGTACCGTGGACAGCCACAACAGCCCCATGGCGATGCCGAACAGGTAGGCACTGACCTCGGTCACCGGCGCCCACAGGAACAGCACGATCACCAGAGCACGCAGCAGGTACAGCGCGCTGAGCAGGCGCGGCTTGGACATGCGCCCACCCAGCCAGCCTGCGGTGTAGGTACCGACGATATTGAACAGCCCGACCAGCGCCAGCACGGTGGTGCCGGTACTGGCCGGCAGGTGCTGATCCACCAGGTAGGCCGGCAGGTGCACCCCGATGAATACCACCTGGAAACCACAGACGAAGAAGCCCAGGGCCAGCAGCCAGAAACCGCTGTGCGAGCAGGCCTCGCGCAAGGCCTGGCCGAGGGTCTGCTCGGCGCCGAGGCTGGGCAGCGGGCGATCCCGCAACATCCCTACCAGCGGGATGATCAGGGCCACCAGCAGGCCCAGTACCAGCAATGCCGCCGACCAGCCCAGCCACTGGATCAGCCCCAGGGTGCCGGGCAGCATGGCGAACTGACCGAAGGAGCCGGCCGCGCTGGCGATACCCATGGCCACGCTGCGCTTTTCCGCCGGTACGGCACGCCCCACCACGCCGAGGATCACCGAGAAGGACGTTCCCGAAAGCCCGATGCCGATCAACAAGCCGGCGCTCAGCGACAGCGACCAGGCCGAGTCGGCCATGCCCATCAGCATCAGGCCCGCGGCATAGAGGATGCCGCCGATGATCACCACCCGCGCCGCGCCCAGGCGGTCCGCCAGGGCACCGGCGAAAGGCTGGGCCAGCCCCCAGATCAGGTTCTGCAGGGCGATGGCGAAGGCGAACACCTCGCGCCCCCAACCGAAATCGGCGCTCATTGGCGCCAGGAACAGGCCAAAACCGTGCCGCACGCCCAGCGACAGCGCCAGGATCAACGCCGCCCCCAGTAGAATCCATCCGCTGGTTCGCCATACCGAAGTCATTGCCGTTCTCCTGCGCATCGCAAGGTTGAGGCGGGTAGCTGCCCGCTTCTGGTGTGTGAATCAGGCCAGGCGCTCCAGCAACCGCACCAGTGCGTCCCGTTGCCCTTCCCCCAACCGCTCGACCAGTTGCCGCTGGGCCCGCTCCCAGGCCGGATGGGCCGCCTGCAGCCGCGCCTTGCCCGCCTCGGTCAACAGCACCAGGCGATTGCGCTGGTCGTCCCCCTCGGCCAGGGCCACCAGACCTTCGGCTTCCAGCACCCGCAGGTTGCGGCCCAGGGTGCTGCGATCCAGCCCCATGGCTTCGGCCAGGGACGTGATGCTGGGGCGGTCGAGCCGCTGCAGGTGGCGAAGCAGGGAAAACTGGGCGACATTGATGCCGAAACCGACAAGGGCTTCGTCATAGTGCCGGCTCACCCCGCGGGCGGCACGACGCAGGTGGGTACAGAGGCATTCGCTGGTCAACATGAATGCGTGTATATACCCGCACATTGAATGTTGCAAGACATTTCACATCTCGATCAGCGGGCCAAGCGGCTACGGATCGGCTCGAATTCAGCCGTGGCCTTGCGCGGCAGCGGATCCGGCGCGCCCTGTTCGATCGCCTGCCAATAGCGCCAGGGCACCTTGGCCGAACCCAGTTCGTAGTCCATGCCATCCCAGCTGTCTTCGCGGAAACTGTAGAAGGCCCAGTGCACCTGCTGACGGTCCAGCACGCTGAGTACATCCTCCAGGTACTGCCGACAACCAGGCAGGCGGCGCATGCAACCGAACTCGCCAACCACCAGGCGCGAACGTGGCAGTTTCATCATGGCCATCCAGTCGAGCGGCTGCTGCAGGTACTGCGCCACCCGCCTCGCCCCCCATGGCTCGGAGCGCCCCGCAAAGGGCGCGGGCCCTGGGTAGGCGATGGGCGCTTGGCGGGCCATGTTCGGCGCACTGGTGGCCGAGTAGGGTTCGTACATGTGCAGGCTGTACAGCACGCGCTCGTCCGCCAGGGGGGCCGGCCAATAGCTGAACGCATCGGCCGCGGCGTACCAGCCGGCGTCGACCATGATCGGGGTAGTGGCATCGACTTCGCGGATCGCTGCGATCAGTTGCCGATAGAGGGCAGGCAGGTCGCGCGCGCCTCCCTGCACCTGCTGGTACCACTGCTTCATGCGCAGCGGATCGGCATGCTCGGGCAGGCCGCCCTGCTTTTCCGGTGCCGGCTCGTTGACCAGGTTGTAGGCGGCGATGGCCGGGTGGTCGCCGAGTGCCTGGGCCAGGTCACGCCAGAAGTTGGCGGCTTGGGTCCAATAGCCTTTGTCCTGCCAGAGGCGATCGTCGAACTGGCCTTCGTTGTTTTGCGCCCAGCGCATGCCGGGCAGCGAGAGGGGCGCGATCACGACCTTGAGGCCTGCGGCGTGGGCGCGGTCCAGGACAGCCCTGAGCTGGGCCAGGTCGGCTGCCGCGAGGCCCTGGTAGGCATCGGCGTTGCCCAGCAGGAAATCGCGTTTCTCGGGCCGCCACTTGTCGTAGGACAGCCGCACCCAGGTAGCGCCGTAGCCGCGCAGGGCTTCGAAATAGGCTTGGTCAGGGGGCAGGCGGTTGAAGCTGTTGCCGCCATGGCGAGGGCTGTTCCAGAAGCCGATCAGATCGGCTGCCGTGGCTGGCAGGGTAGCCAGCGCGAGCAGGCTGGCGAGTATCCAGTGACGCATGGGAGGCCTCCCTGGCCGGTTGCAGTGGCGGCCGAGGATACGCCCGGTTGCACAGGGAAGCAGTTACCAAAGGGTTGCCAGACATTACAGCAAGAGGTTGCCTTCAGGTCGCCGGGTGTCTGGACCGGCCCATTGGGGCCGCTTCGCGCCCCAGATGGCAGCCAAAGCCTTAACCGACCGGCAACAGTGCCACCCCCAGCACCACCGCCAGTTCCAGTATCTCCAGCATCGCCCCCGCCGTATCGCCGGTGGTACCGCCCAGGCGCCGGCACATCACATGACGCAACCAGGCGAACACCAGCGCTGCAAGCAGCAGCATGGCCAGCCCGCGCCACCCGCCAACGACCACGCAAAACCCGGCACTGGCCAACAGCACCCATCCCGCCCCACGCCTGGGCAGGTGTTCGGCAAGAGCCTGCCCCAGACCGCCCGGACGCACATAGGGCGTGGTCATGAACAACCCCAGCAAGGCAGCTCGCCCCACCACCGGCGCAAGCACCAGCATGACTCCCGCGCCTCTTTCCACCAGCACCCACAGGGCACAGAACTTCAATAGCAACACCAGCACCAGGGTCACCACGGCGATCGGGCCGCTGCGCGGATCCTTCATGATCCGCAAGGTACGCTCGCGATCGCCGAAACCGCCCAGCCAGGCGTCGGCACTGTCGGCCAGGCCATCCAGGTGCAGGGCACCACTGAGCACGACCCACAACACCAGCAGCAAGGCCGCGTGCAGCGGCGCCGCCGTGCCCTGCAACAGATGACTGGCCAACCACAGCAACAAGCCGAACGACAGGCCTACCAGCGGGTAGTACAACAGCGACCGCCCCACCTCCCGAGGTGCCGGCATGCCCGGCAGGCGTACCGGCAGGCTGCTGAGAAACTGCAGGGCAATCCAGAACGGCGACATCTCAGCAGCGCTCCTGTAGCCGGCCGTCGCTGCCCAGGGCCAGACGCACCAAAGCACCGTGCCCAACCTCCACCTGCAGCAGTTGCTCGCGCGGCAGACCACGGGCCTGGGCCAGCAGCAGGCGCATCACGCCACCATGGGTGACCAGCAACACCCGCTTGCCGGCATGCTGCCGCCCCAGGCCATCGAGGGCAGCCAGGACCCGCTCGGCAAAAGCGCTCACCGGCTCGCCCCGAGGCGGCGTGAAGGCATAAGGATCGGCCCAGAAGCGCCCCAAGGCATCGGCCTGGTCCTGCATGATCTGCACCGCGCTGCGCCCTTCCCAGTCACCGAAATGCAACTCGCGCACACCGGCCTCCAGTTGCACCGGCAAGCCCAGCCGTGCCCCCAGCTCGTCGGCGAACTGCGCGCAGCGGCGCAGCGGCGAACTGACCAGCGCATCCCACGGGCCGGCCTGGGCCACGGCCTCGCGCATCTGCGCCCAGCCCTGCTCGGTCAGGAGGTCGTCGAGGCTGCCGCGCAAGCCCCCGCCCCGTTCGGTCTCGCCGTGACGCAACATGTCGAGGATCATGCCGGACGGTCCGCCACCGCCGCCTCGGCGAACGTCGCCATCTGCCCGTGCAGGGCACAGGCCAGGCGCAACAATGGCACCGCCAGCGCCGCACCGCTGCCCTCGCCCAGGCGCAAGCCAAGGGCCAGCAGCGGCTGTGCCTCGAGAGCCTCCAGCACGGCCTGGTGACCGGGTTCGGCCCCCTGGTGGGCGAACAGCAGCCAGGGGCGGCTCTGGGGATTCAGGCGCGCCGCCACCAGGGCAGCAACGCTGCAGATGAAGCCATCCACCAGCACCGCCACGCCCTGCTGGGCACAGGCCAGGTAGGCACCGGCCAGGGCCGCGATCTCGAAACCACCGACACAGGCCAGGGCCTGCAGTGGATCGTCCGCGCGCAGCCCGTGCGATGCCAGGGCGCGCTCGATCACATCGGCCTTGTGGCGCACGCCGGCGCTGTCCAGGCCGGTCCCCGGGCCACTGAGCGCGCGTGCCGGGCACCCCAGCAAGACGCTGGCCAGGGCGGCGGCGGCCGTGGTGTTGCCGATGCCCATCTCGCCACCGATGAACAACTGCACGCCCTGCTCGCTGGCACGTCGCACGCTGTCGCGGCCGGCCTGCAAAGCGGCACCTAGCTGTACCTCGGTCATCGCCGGGCGACGGGCGAAGTTCGCCGTGCCGCTGCCCAAGCGCAGGTGGTGCACGCCTGGCAGTTCCAGGTCGGGCTCGATGGTGCCCAGGTCGACCACTTCCAGGCGTGCCTCCAGTTGCCGCGCCAGCACGCTGATCGCCGCGCCGCCACCGACGAAGTTGCGCAGCATCTGCCCGGTCACGGCCTGCGGGTAGGCGGAGATCCCCTCCTCCACCACGCCATGGTCGCCCGCGAAGACAGTGATGGCGACCCGCTCCAGGGTCGGCCGCTCGCGCCCTTGCAAACCGGCCAGGTGCACCGCCAGGTCCTCCAGTTGGCCGAGCGAGCCGGCAGGCTTGGTCAGTTGCCGTTGGCGCACACGGGCCTGCTCCATGGCGGCGGTGTCGAAGGGTTGGCAGGCATCGCGCCACCAGGGCTGGTTCATAGAGCGGGTCCTTTGAGCATGAGGGGAAGGCCGGCCACGGTCAGCACTACGCGCTCGCAGCGTTCGGCCACGGCCTGGTGCAACCAGCCGGCCTGGTCGACGTAACGGCGCGTCAGCTCGCCCATGGGCACCACGCCCAGACCGGTTTCGTTGCTGACCAGGATGAGCGTTCCGGGCAGCGTCCCCAGGCTGTCGAGCAGCGCGTCACGCTCCTGGGCCAGGCGTCGTTCATCGTCGAGCATCAGCAGGTTGGTCAACCACAAGGTCAGGCAGTCCACCAGCAGGCAGCGCCCTTCGGCGGCCTCGGCCCGCAGCACGGCGGCCAGGGCCAGGGGTTCCTCGATCAGCCCCCATTGCGCAGGACGGCGCTGGCGATGCAGGCGGACACGTTCGTTCATCTCGCCATCCAGCGGCTCGCTGGTGGCGATGTAGGTCACCGGCAGGCCGCAGGCAGTGGCCAGTTGCTCGGCCAGGCGGCTCTTGCCGGAGCGGGCGCCGCCGAGGATCAGGTTGCGCATGTCAGGCGACTCCACAAAGCTGGCGCAGGCGCGCGGTATCCAGGTGCTTGTCCACCAGGTCGGCCAGGCGCTCGATGTCACGTTCGCGCAAGGCTTCGTAGTCGATGGCCTCGGCATCTTCCAGGCCCGCCCAGCGCAGCAGCGCGGCGCACGACTGGCTGCCTTCGAACAGGCCATGCAGGTAGGTGGCGAGGATCTGCCCGTCGGCGCTGACGGCACCGTCGCAACGGCCATCGGCCAGTTGCACGGCCGGGTGTTCCAGGGCCGGGCCACGGGTGACGCCAGCATGGATTTCGTAGCCCGCGACAGGCGCCTGCTCCAGGCCCAAGGTGCCGCAGACGTTGCGCAATTGTTTGTCGGCCTCGAGCACGGTGACGTAGTCGAGCAGGCCAAGCCCCGGGCTGGAGCCCGCCGCCCCTTCCAGGCCCAGCGGGTCATGCACGGCGTGGCCGAGCATCTGCAGGCCGCCGCAGATCCCGATGAGCTTGCCGCCATAGCGCAGGTGGCGAGCGATGGCGGTGTCCCAGCCACGCTCGCGCAGTTGCGCCAGATCGCCGCGCACGCTCTTGGAGCCGGGCAGGATGATCAGGTCGGCGGGTGGGACAGGCTGGCCCGGGCCGATGAACTGCAGGTCCACCTGGGGGTGCAGGCGCAGCGGGTCGAAGTCGGTATGGTTGCTGATGCGCGGCAGCACCGGGACGATCATCTTGAGCACCCGCTCGCCCTTGGCGGCCTGGCGCACGTCGATGCCGTCCTCGGCCTCCAGGTGCAGGTCGCTGACGTAGGGCAACACGCCCAGCACCGGCTTGCCGGTGCGCTGCTCCAGCCAGTCCAGGCCCGGCTGCAACAGGGCGATGTCGCCACGGAAGCGATTGATGACGAACCCCTTGACCCGCGCCTGCTCGCTCGGCGACAGCAGCTCGAGGGTACCGACCAGGTGGGCGAAGACCCCGCCGCGATTGATGTCGGCCACCAGAATCACCGGGCAGTCCACCGCTTCGGCAAAGCCCATGTTGGCGATGTCGCCGGCCCGCAGGTTGATCTCCGCCGGCGAGCCCGCGCCTTCGACCATCACCACCGGGTAGGCTGCGCGCAGACGCTGGTGCGAAGCCAGCACGGCCTGCATAGCGATGGCCTTGTAGTCATGGTAGGCGACGGCGTTCATGCTGGTGACGGCACGGCCGTGGACGATCACCTGGGCGCCGGTGTCGCTGTTGGGCTTGAGCAACACCGGGTTCATATCGGTATGCGGCGCCAGCCGGCAGGCCTGGGCCTGCACCGCCTGGGCGCGGCCGATCTCGCCACCGTCGGCGGTCACCGCGCTGTTGAGCGCCATGTTCTGCGGCTTGAACGGCACCACGCCGATGCCCTGGCGCAGCAGCCAGCGGCACAGTGCGGTGACCAGCGTGCTCTTGCCGGCATCGGAGGTGGTGCCTTGCACCATGAGCGTGGTCATGCCGATTCCTTCTGGTAGTCCGCCAGCGCCTGGCGCAGGCGTTGCTCGTGTGCGGCACTGGCGGGCAGCCCCAGGCGCACCGCCGGCGGCTGCTCGAACAGGCGCACGAGGATGCCGCGTCGGGCGAGAAAGTCATGGAGGTGGGCGGCGTGCGGTGTACGCACGTATTGGAACAGGTCGCAGCCACCCGCCGCAGGCAGGCCAGCCGCCTCGAGCAAGGCGGCCAGGCGCTGGCTGGCCTGGGCGCAGCGGGCAATTTGCGCCGGGTGCGCCGATCGCTCGCTGAAACAGGCCTGCCCCAGCACCCGGGTCGGGCCGCTGATGCTCCAGGGGCCAAGCGCTTCGGCCAGGCGCTGCAGCAAGGGTGGCTCGGCCATCACGAAACCCAGGCGCACGCCTGCCAGGCCGAAGAACTTGCCGAACGAACGCAGCACGATCAACCCAGGGCGCGCGGCACAATCGACCAGGCTGTCGGCGGGGGTGTTGTCCATGAAGGCCTCGTCGACCAGCAGCCAGCCACCGCGCCGCGCCAGGCGGGCGTGCCAACCGAGCAGGCGTTCGCGGGGCAGTCGCCGCCCAGTGGGATTGTTGGGATTGACCAGCACCAGCACGTCGAGGCTGTCGAGGCAGTCTTCGACCTGGGCGTCATCCAACTCGACCAGTGCGTGCCCTGCCCGCCGCCAGGCATGCGGGTGCTCGGCATAGCACGGCGCAAGCACACCGACCCGGCCTGCCGGGCGCAGGTAGGGCAAGGCCTGGATCGCCGCCTGGGAACCGGCCACCGGCAACAGCGCGCTGGCGCCATAGTAGGTGCGCGCCGCCTGCTCCAGGCCGTCCTCGGTCTCGGGCAGGCGTGCCCAGGCCTCCAATGGGATCGCTGGAATCGCATAGGGCCACGGGGCGATGCCGCTGGACAGGTCGAGCCACTGCTCCCGGGGGATACCGTACTGCCGCACCGCACGCAGCAGCCGGCCACCATGTTCAAGCATTCAGATAGGCTCCCAGGCAGATCACCAGCAACCACAGCCACACACCGCGCTGCACCAGGCTCCAGCCGCGCTCGATGGCCTGGGCGTCGGCCACCGGCCCTTCGCCCAGGCGCGCACGCACATGCAGCTCGCCGTGGTACACCGCCGGGCCGCCCAGCTCCACGCCCAGGGCACCGGCGCCAGCGGCCATCACCGGGCCGGCGTTGGGGCTGTCCCACTGGGGCCCCTGCTGGCGCCAGCAGGCCAGGGCCAGGCGGGTTTTGCCGAGCAGGGCGTAGGTCAGCGCCACCAACCTGGCGGGCAGGTAGTTGAGTACATCGTCGATGCGTGCCGCAGCCCAGCCGAAGCGCTCGAAGCGTTGGTTACGGTAGCCCCACATGGCATCGAGGGTATTGCTCAGGCGATACAGCACCACGCCAGGGGCACCGGCGACGACGAACCAGAACAGCGCGGCGAACACCGCGTCGCTACCGTTCTCCAGCACCGACTCTGTGGCCGCCCGGGCCACGGCGGGCTCGTCCAGTTCACGGGTTTCGCGGCTGACCAGGTAGCCCACCCGCTGCCGGGCCGCGTCCAGGTCGCCACGCCGCAGGGCCTCGGCCACCGGCAGCACATGCTCGCCGAGGCTGCGCAGGCCCAGGGCGCAGTACAGCGCCAGCACGTCCACCAGCCAGCCGACATAGGGCAGCCAGGACAGGATCAGCGCCAGCAGGGTCAGCGGGACCACCGCCAGGCACCAGGCGCTCACGCCGTGGCTGCGCCAGCCGCGCCCGCCGGCGTTGAGGCGTTGCTCCAGGCGCGACGCCAGGTTGCCGAAGGCCACCAGCGGATGGCGCCGCCGGGGTTCGCCCAGCAAGGCATCGAGGGCCACGCCGGCCACGGTCAGCAGGGCCACGCTCATGGCCGTTCTCCCCATTGGTTCTCGTACAGCATCTCGCCCAAGGGCTTCTCCTCGGCCCAGTTCTCCAGCACCAGCATCGGCCCGGCATAGAACTGCGCCACAGGCCCCAGGCACAGCACCGCCACCGGCTTGGCGCCAGCGGGCATGCCCAGCAGTTGGGCCAGGGCCTGCGGTTCGAACAGCGACACCCAGCCCATGCCCAGGCCCTCGGCGCGCGCCGCCAGCCAGAGGTTCTGGATCGCGCAGGCCAGGGAGGCCAGGTCCATTTCCGGCAGGGTGCGGCGGCCGAAGATGTGCGCCTCGCGGTTGTCCATCAGCGCCGCCACCAGCACTTCGGCGCAGTCGTGGATGCCTTCGACCTTGAGTTTCATGAAAGCGTCGGAGCGCTCGCCCAAGGCTTCGGCGGTGCGCACGCGCTCCTGCTCCACCAGCGCCTGGATCTGCCTACGCAGCTCGCGTCGGCTGATGCGAATGAAGCGCCAGGGCTGCATCAGGCCGACGCTCGGCGCCTGGTGCGCGGCGGCCAGCAGGCGGGCCAGCAGCGCTGGCGCTACCTCACCACCGATGAAATGGCGCATGTCGCGGCGCTCGCCGATGGCCCGGTAGACCGCGGCGCGCTCGGCGTCGCTGAAGGCGTGTTCGCTCATGGCCGCAGCAGCGCCGCCGCCGCGTCAGGGTTGGAGGGGAAATAGAAGTGGATGTACGACGCCGTCAGTCGTCCCTGGCGATAGACCGCCTCGTTGCCACGACCGCCGTTGGGGCTTTGGCCGCGGGCGATCGGTTCGAGCGGGGTGCTGGTCAGGGAGTGATGATAAGTATGCCCGCGCAGGGTCCCTTCCGGAAGTTCCACAGCCTGCAGCGCCAGGGCCGCCAGGCGCTTTTGCATCACCGCTTCGCCCGGCAGCAGGCCGAGCAGCGTGGCGCGCTCACCGGCCACGTCGGTCAAGGCCTCGAGCAGGTAGAGCATGCCACCGCACTCGGCCAGCAGCGGCTTGCCCTGGGCGTGATGGGCGCGGATCGCTTCGAGCAGAGGGGCATTGGCCGCCAGGGCCTGGTGATGCAGCTCAGGGTAGCCCCCTGGCAGGTAAAGGCTGTCTACCGTGGGCAGTTCCCGGTCGTGCAAGGGCGAGAAGAAGCGCAGTTCGGCGCCCAGCTCGCGCAACAGATCGAGGTTGGCGCCATAGGTGAAGGCGAAGGCTTCGTCACGGGCCACGCCGATGCGCACACCGGCCAGCGACGGCCTGGGGGCGATAGGGTCGGGTTCGGCAAAGGCCACCGCTGGCGGCAGCGTGGCGTCGCAACTGGCGCCCAGGGCCTCGGCCGCGGCGTCCAGGCGCAGGTCCAGGTCGTTCAGCTCGTTGGCCTGGACCAGCCCCAGGTGGCGGCTGGGCAGCTCGATGCCACGCTCGCGGGAGAGCCCGCCGTACCAGCGCAGGCCCTCGGTCAGGCTGCCCTCGAGCAGTTGCGCATGGCGCAGGCTGCCGACGCGGTTGGCCAGCACCCCGGCGAACGGCAGGTCCGGCTGGTAGCGTGCCAGGCCCAAGGCCAGGGCGCCGAAGGTCTGGGCCATGGCTGTGCCATCGATCACCGCCAGCACGGGTACACCGAAGTGACGCGCCAGGTCGGCGCTCGACGGTGTGCCGTCGAACAGCCCCATGACCCCCTCGATAAGAATCAGGTCGGCCGTGCCCGCCGCTTCCCAGAGCAGGCGGCGGCTTTCCTGCGCGCCGATCATCCACAGGTCGAGCTGGTACACCGGTGCACCGCTGGCCCGTTCGAGGATCATCGGGTCGAGAAAATCCGGCCCGCACTTGAACACCCTCACCTTGCGCCCGAGGTTGCGGTGCAGGCGCGCCAGGGCGGCGGTGACCGTGGTCTTGCCCTGGCCGGACGCCGGTGCTGCGATCAGCACCGCCGGACAATGCCGGGGTCGGCTCATAGTTCCACGCCCTTCTGCGCGCGGATGCCGGCCTGGAAGGCGTGCTTGACCATGCCCATCTCGGTGACGGTATCGGCCAGCTCGATCATCTGCGGCTTGGCGGCACGGCCCGTGACGATGACGTGCTGCATCGGCGGACGGGCCTGGATGTCCGAGAGCACCTGGTCGAGGTCGAGGTAGCCGTGCTTGAGGGCGATGTTCAGCTCGTCGAGCACCACGAACTGCACGCCCGGGTCCTGCAGCAGTTGGCGCGAAACCGCCCAGGCCGCCTCGGCGGCGGCGATGTCGCGCTGGCGATCCTGAGTCTCCCAGGTGAAGCCCTCGCCCATCACGTGGTAGCGCACCTGCTCGGGGAAGCGCCGGAAGAACAGCTCTTCGCCGGTGCTGTTGCGGCCCTTGATGAACTGCACGACGCCGCATTGCAGGCCGTGGCCCAGGGCCCGGGCAAGCATGCCGAAGGCCGAGCTGCTCTTGCCCTTGCCGTTGCCGGTGAGCACCAGCAGCAAGCCGCATTCGTTGGGCGCGTTGGCGATGCGTTCGTCGATGATCGCCTTCTTGCGCTGCATGCGCGCCAGGTGGCGTTCGTCGCGTTCGGAGGATTCGCTCATCAGGGTTCTCCGCAGGCTGTCGGCACGGATGGGCGACGACAGGTCGATAGGCGGGCAGACGGAGAACGCGCAGGGGCCATGGCGGACGCCACGGTGCACCGCGCATCACCCTCCGTGATGCCGTTGGCAGTGACAGGCCGGTCTCCGGGCTCGTGAGCAGGGCCTGGGCCCATGGGCCGCGCGCCTTCCCGGATGCCTGCATCCAGTGGCCCTGCGCGGTCCTCGACTCACCTACCGTTGCGGGGGCAGCGCCGGAATCGCGCCTTGCTGGCGCCCACCGGCTTCCCAGTTTCACCCTGCCCAGCCTCGGCTGGCAGAGCACCTGAAACACGCCGCGAAGGTTAGAGGGTTGCACCCGGAGCGTCAATGAAACGAGGCCGATCTGGCCTGGATCAATGGCCGATCCGGCCGCTTGTAACAAACTGAAAGCAGTGATATCACATAGCCATCAATTTTCGCTGAACGCGATCACAACGACAGGAGAGCGCAGCATGCAAGGCCTGATCATCAATAACCCGCGCCTGGAGTTCCTGCGCCCGGCGCTGGAGCGCTGGCCGGAATGCATCGACCGCTTCAACCAGGTCCATGGCGACAACGAAGCCCCGTACTGGCATGGCGCCGCGGCCAACACCGGCCTGCTCGCGGCCGCGGCCTGGCAGGCCGAACTGGTGGCGCTGGAACAGTCCATGAGCAAGAAGCAACGTGACGAGGGCGAGCGCGAGGGCCGCTGCGACCTGTCCATCAGCACCTCGGAAGACAGCGTCCACCTGCGCGCCAGCCAGCGCTGGCCGCGCATCGCCCGCCTGGACCTGAGCACGGCTGTGCAGGAAACCGCCGCCCTCGCCCGGCAGATCGCCTATCCCAGCCAACTCAAGGTCGGCGCCCTGTTCGTCAGCCCGTGGAAAGCCGGCCAGCATGCCAGCCCCGAGGAGTTGCAGGACCTGGTCGACGACCTGCAGAAGCACAGCGCTTGCGCCATCGCCTGGTATTTTCCCTACGCCTATCGCAAGTTGCACAATGAAGCGGCGCAGTACTTTCCCGGCGTGGCGCTGCTGCTCAAGCAGGCCTGAGCGGGGCCCAGCTAGCCGAATGCGCCCTACCGACAAGTTGAACCTCGACGGTGGCCCGTCGCTCTGATTCCACATGAGCCCCCACGAGGACCCGAGCATGGACAGGATGCATATCGCGCTACTGCTGGCCCTGGCCGTCAGCCTCGGCGGCTGCGGAGAATCCGCGCGCCTGGACGTCAGCGACGGATCGGGACCGTCCCCGCAACTGCCCGAGCCGAACAAGACCTTGATCCCGACCGTCAACATCGCCCCGGCGATCGGCTGGCCGGAGGGCGCCAAGCCCACGTCGGCGACCGGCACCCAGGTGGTGGCCTTCGCCGAGCACCTCGATCATCCCCGCTGGCTCTACGTGCTGCCCAACGGCGACGTGCTGGTGGCCGAGACCAACGCCCCGGCCAAGCCCGACGACGGCAAGGGAATCCGTGGCTGGGTCATGGGCCAGGTGATGAAACGGGCCGGCGCCGGCGTACCCAGCGCCAACCGCATCACCCTGCTGCGCGACGCTGACCGTGATGGCGTCGCGGAAATTCGCACCACCTTCATCGAAGGGCTCAACTCACCCTTCGGCATGGCCCTGGTGGGCAAGGACTTCTACGTGGCCGATACCGACCGCCTGTTGCGCTTCCACTACGAGCCGGGGGCCATGCAGATTCGCGCTGAAGGCAAGAAAGTGGTCGACCTGCCCGGCGGCCGGCTCAACCACCACTGGACCAAGAACGTGATCGCCAGCCCCGATGGCAAGAAGCTCTATGTCACGGTGGGCTCCAACAGCAATGTCGGCGAAAACGGCCTGGACCAGGAAGAAGGCCGTGCGGCGATCTGGGAGGTGGACCCGGCCAGCGGCCAGCACCGGATCTTCGCCTCCGGCCTGCGCAACCCCAACGGCCTGGCCTGGGAACCACACAGCGGTGCGTTGTGGACAGCGGTCAACGAGCGCGACGAGATCGGTAGCGACCTGGTGCCGGACTACATCACCTCAGTCAAGGACGGGGGCTTCTATGGCTGGCCGTTCAGTTACTACGGCCAGCATGTGGACCGGCGGGTCGAGCCGCAGGATCGGCAAAAGGTCGCCCAGGCCATCGTGCCGGACTACGCGGTGGGGCCGCATACCGCATCCCTCGGGCTGACCTTCGCCCAGCCGGGTGTGCTGCCGGCGCCGTTCGAGCAGGGGGCGTTCGTGGGCCAGCATGGGTCGTGGAACCGCAAGCCGCACAGTGGCTACAAGGTGATCTTCGTGCCGTTCAGCACCGAGGGGAAACCCGCCGGGAAGCCGATCGACCTGTTGACGGGGTTTCTCGATGGCAAGGGCAAGGCCATGGGGCGGCCGGTGGGCGTGGTCAATGACCAGCGGGGCGGGTTGCTGGTGGCCGATGATGTCGGGAACGTGATCTGGCGGGTGAGCAAGGAGCAGTGAGGGGCTTGGGCTGGCCTGTGCCGGCCCATTCACGGCGGTTCGTGCCCCGACAAGCCCGCCCTCACAGGTTCACCACTGATCTTGAGGCAACGGTGAACCTGTGGGGCTGCAAGGTAGCCCCGATGCCGTTTCGCAGGCGGGCATCGGACTCAGGGATTGCGCGCCAGGTGCCCCGGCGGCAGCACCCGCTTGGCCTGCAGGTAGGCCCGGGCCCAGTAGCTGTTGGACAGGTAATCCAAGCGCACTGTCCCGCCCGTGGAAGGTGCATGCACGAACCGCCCCTCCCCTACGTAGATCCCCGCATGGCTGACCTGCGACCCACCGTTGGTGGCGAAGAACACCAGGTCCCCGGACTGCAGCGAACCGATATCCACGTTCGGCGCCCGCATGACGATCATCTCGCGGGTCGAGCGCGGCAGGCTGATCCCCGCCGCATCCCGGTACACGTAGCCGATCAGCCCACTGCAGTCGAACCCGGCGTCCGGCGTGTTGCCGCCCCAGCGATAGGGCGTGCCCACCAGGCCGATAGCCCGGAACAGCACGTCGTCGGCCACCGGCGAGGACGCCGCCTGCGCGTTGAAGGTAACGGGGGCCTTGGCCACCGGCGCAGGTGCCGGGGCTCGGCTGGAACAGGCGGCGAGCAGTGCCGCCAGGGAAAGGAGTGCGAAGCGCGCCATCATCGCCATGGCCAGAACTTCCTGTCGAGACCGTTCGGCCGTAGCCGAAGTCAAAAGAGTTGAGAATTCAGATTAGACGCTTTTCGTAAATGCGCACGGCGGCGAGCTTTTTCAGCATCGCCGCCGTGGCAGGGTACAGCATTTTGATATCAGTTGCGCGAGATCGTGGTCGGCGCCATGGCCAAGGCGCGCTTGGCCTCGAGGAAGGTCTTGCTCCAGTAGCGGTCACCGAGGTTGTCGATGCGCACGCCACCGCTGCGGCGGCTGCTGGAGTGGATGAACTGGTTGTCACCCAGGTAGATGCCGGCATGGCTGACCCGGCCACGACCATTGGTGCTGAAGAACAGCAGGTCGCCAGGCTTGAGCTTGTTGCGGGCAACCTTGGGGGCATCGACGTTGATCATCTCGCGGGTCGAGCGCGGCAGGTTGAGGCCGGCCTCCTCGCGGAACAGATAGCCGATGAAACCGCTGCAATCGAAGCCGGACTTCTCCGAAGTACCGCCGAAGCGATAACGGGTGCCGATCAGCGACATGCCACGCTCCAGGATGCTGTCGGCCAGGGCCGGCAGTTCGTAGGGCTTGCCGTTGCTGGAAAAAGTGTCCAGGTCTTCCTCGGTGGCCAGCGGCTCCTCGGCGAAAACGGAAGAGGCGGAAGGCTTGGCCATGGCCGCGGACTGGGCGGTGACGGGCTGTTGATCCTGCGGTTGGGTAACCGGGCCTTGGGTGGCGCAGCCGAAAAGCAGGCTCACGAGTGCAAGTGGCACGAGGGGTGCGAAGCGCTTGAGCATGGGCACGACCGTGTCTGTAGTCCTTTAGAAGGGGGAAACTATGCCCTCTATCATGGCCATTTGCAAATTTTATCGAAAAAAATGTGACTTTTCCGTTTCGAGGCTCTGGCCCGCTACTTTCGAGGGCTCACCAGCCCAGGGTTTCCTTGAGGAAGGGGATGGTCAGCTTGCGCTGCGCTTGCAGCGAAGCCTGGTCCAGGCGCTCGAGCAGATCGAACAGCGCGCTCATGCTGCGCGTGCCCCGGGTCAGGATGAAATGGCCGACCTCGTCGGTCAGGTGCAGGCCACGGCGCGAGGCCCGCAGTTGCAAGGCCCGCAGCTTGTCTTCGTCGGACAGGCCACGCATCTGGAAGATCAGTGCCAGGGTCAGGCGCGACTTGAGGTCCGGCAGCTTGATCGGCAGCTCGCGTGGCGAACTGGACGCCGCCAGCAGCAGGCGTCGACCGCTGTCGCGCAAGCGGTTGAACAGGTGGAACATGGCCTCTTCCCAGTCGGCCTTGCCAGCGATCACGTGCAAGTCGTCGATGCACACCAGCTCGTACTGCTCCAGGTAGTCGAGCAGTTCCACGCCACGGTCGAGCAGTTGCGCCAGGGGCAGGTAGACAGCCGGCTCGCCCAGTTGCTGGAAGCGGTGGGTGGCGGCCTGGAGCAGGTGGGTACGGCCAACGCCCTGTTTGCCCCACAGGTAGATGAGGCTCTCGGTCCAGCCGGCGTCGGCCTCGCAAAGCCGCTCGACGTAGCCCAATGCCGCGGCATTGGCGCCCGGATAATAGTTGATGAAGGTGGCGTCATCGCGCAGGCGCACACCCAGGGGCAACTGGATCGGTTTCATGCTGGCGGGCGGTCGCGAGGACCACAGGGGGCCTTTGGTGAACAGTGTGCAAAGTCTATACCCGCAACGCGGGCGGCACAATCGGCGCAGCTTGGAGAGCAAGCAAAATCAATGACTTGCACCTGCTTCCCCAGGGCTACGCCGCTGCGTTCACAACGGCGGATCGATATCCCCGGCATACATGTCCGATTCCTTGTACAGGTCGTGCACATGCCGCAGCAGCACCATGATCACCGCCGCCACCGGCAAGGCCAGCAGCACCCCGGTGAAGCCGAACAGCTCACCGCCGGCAAGGATGGCGAAGATCACCGCCACCGGGTGCAGGCCGATGCGATCGCCCACCAGCAGCGGCGTCAGCACCATGCCTTCGAGGGCCTGGCCGACCATGAACACCGCGATGATGCCGAGCATGGGGTACAGCTCGCCGCCGAACTGGAACAACCCGGCGACCAACGCCGCGCCGATGCCGATGATGAAGCCCATGTACGGCACGATGGCCGCCAGCCCTGCCAGCAGGCCGATCAGCAGGCCCAGTTCCAGCCCCACCAGCATCAGGCCGCCGGCATAGATCAGGCCGAGGGCGACCATCACCAGCAACTGGCCACGGACGAACGCCCCCAGCACCTCATGGCATTCGCCGGCCAGCCCCACCACCTGCGCCTCACGCTGGCGTGGCAGGAGGCTGCGCAGCTTGGCCATCATCAGGTCCCAGTCGCGCAGCAGGTAGAAGCCCACCACCGGGATGAGCACCAGGTTGGCCAGCCAGGCGATCAACGCCAGGCTCGAGGCGGTGGCCTGGGACAGCAGCATGCCGACGATGTCGGTGGTCTGGCCCATGTGCGCGCCGATGGCGGCCTTGATCTTGTCGAACTTCCAGAAGCCATCGGCCAGGCCCAGGCGGCTCTGCACCCAGGGCAGGGCCACGTGCTGCAGCCAGTCGAGCATCTGCGGCGCCAGCTCGTACAGGCGCACCAGCTGCTTGGCCAGCATGGGGATCAGCACCAGCAGCAGGGCCAGGAAGATCAGGGTGAACAAGCTGAACACCACGACCACGCCCCAGGTCCGCGACAGGCCCAGGCGCTCCAGGCGGTCGACCAGCGGGTCGGCCAGGTAGGCCAGGAGAATACCCACCAGGAAGGGCGAAAGGATGTTGTGCAGGCAGTACAACAGCACGGCGACCAGCAGGGCCACGCCCAGCCAGGCCCAACGGCGTAGATCGGTCATGAGCGGCGCTCCCTACCAGCGAAACCGCAGGCCATCGAACGGCTTGGGCGCGGCCGCCTGGGCCGCGCCTGGCTGCTGCGCCGCCGGGTCTTCGGAGGTGGCGGGTGCCGGGGGCACCGCATCGGCCGGCAGTTCCTGCAGTTTGGCCAGGCCCAGTTGCGCGCGCAGTTGCTCGCGATTGCCGGTGACACTGTAGGTCAGGGTGTCGCCCTCGGCCTGTCGCAGGCGCGGGCCGTAGGGTTCGAGCACGCGGCCGAGTTCGGCGTAGCGTTGCAGGTTCATGCCCTGTACCTGTACCTGCAGCTCGCCGCTGGCGCCCGGGCGGGTGGCGTAGCGCGGTGCCAGGCGGCTGCTCACCGCCAGCATCACGGCATCGGCCAGGGCCGCCTGGTCGGGGCCCTCGGCCTTGCCCCGCTCACGCTGCTCGCCCAGCCACAGTTGCCAGGTGCCCTGCCACTTGCCGTCGGTCTCCTGGGCATGCACCGCCAGCAGGGCATCGGCGCCATAGCGCTCGGAGGCTTCGCGCAGCGGCGCCGGGTCATTGCCTTCCAGTTGCTTGGCATTGGCCACCAGTTGCTCCTGCAAGTCGGCCAACGGCAGGCGCAGCGGTAGGCCGCGATGCTGGGCGGCACGGCGCAGGGGGCCGGCACTGGACTGGCCATCGCCGACCAGGTTGCTGCCTTCGACGCTGTCGTTCAGCCACCAGCCGAGGATCGACGGCCGGTTGCTGCCCCACAGCGCCAGACCGGCCTGGCGCAGGGCGCGCTCGGTGCTGCCGGGGTCGAATTCGACCAGCACGGATTCGGGCGGGCCGGCCTCGGTGCCGACCTGGTTGATGATCTGCCGTGGGTCCTTGCGCAGGCCGGCCAGCGCCGGGCTCTGCGCCGCCTTGGGGTCGCCGGTCAGGCGCAACACGAGGGTTTCCAGGGCCTTGCCGGTGGCCTGGGCGCGCGCTTCGCTGCCCTGCCCCTCGATGGGTTCGCGGACCTGATAGAGCCCGGAAACGGTTTCGGCCTGGGCGACGGTGCCGGCCAGAGCCAGGCAAGCCACAGCCAGGTGATTGATAAAACGCATGGCGGATTCCTGTCCAGGTGAGCTGCAAGCTACAAAGCTGCAAGAAAAGGCAGATCGATGCACGCCCCGCTTTTTCTTGCAGCTTGCAGCTTATACAGAAGCGACCACGCCAACCACCCACGGCCAGTTTTTGCCAATTTCCCGGCCTGCCCGTCGGCCTGAGGATGGCCGCTGCACAGCAACCCTGATAAAATCGCGCGCCTTCGCAGACCAGTGACGTACAGGCAGCCGCCGCTCCCCGAGCCGGCCTTGGCCGCCCTGGTCGTTTTTCCGAATCCCTCCCTCCTAAAGGCCTGGATCAATGAGCAAGCAACCCTCCCTGAGCTACAAGGACGCCGGTGTAGACATCGACGCCGGCGAAGCACTGGTCGAACGCATCAAGGGCGTGGCCAAGCGCACCGCGCGCCCTGAAGTCATGGGTGGCCTGGGCGGCTTCGGCGCCCTCTGCGAGATCCCGGCCGGCTACAAGCAGCCGGTTCTGGTCTCCGGCACCGACGGCGTCGGCACCAAGCTGCGCCTGGCGCTGAACCTGAACAAGCACGACAGCATCGGCCAGGACCTGGTCGCCATGTGCGTCAACGACCTGATCGTCTGCGGCGCCGAGCCGCTGTTCTTCCTCGACTACTACGCCACCGGCAAGCTCAACGTCGATGTCGCCGCCACCGTGGTCACCGGCATCGGCGCCGGTTGCGAGCTGGCCGGCTGCTCCCTGGTGGGCGGCGAAACCGCCGAGATGCCGGGCATGTACGAAGGCGAGGACTACGACCTGGCCGGCTTCTGCGTCGGCGTGGTGGAAAAGTCCGAGATCATCGACGGCTCCAAGGTGGCCACCGGCGACGCCCTGATCGCCCTGCCCTCCTCCGGCCCGCACTCCAACGGCTACTCGCTGATCCGCAAGATCCTCGAAGTGTCCGCTACCGACATCGACAACACCCAGCTCGACGGCAAGCCACTGGCCGACCTGCTGATGGCGCCGACCCGCATCTACGTCAAGCCCCTGCTCAAGCTGATCAAGGACACCGGCGCGGTCAAGGCCATGGCCCACATCACCGGCGGCGGCCTGCTGGACAACATTCCGCGCGTACTGCCCGACAACGCCCAGGCGATCATCGACGTGGCCAGCTGGCAGCGCCCGGCGGTGTTCGACTTCCTGCAGGAAAAAGGCAACGTCGACGAGCACGAGATGCACCGCGTACTGAACTGCGGCGTCGGCATGGTCATCTGCGTGGCCCAGGACCAGGTCGACAGCGCCCTGCAGGTGCTGCGCGAAGCCGGTGAACAGCCATGGGTCATCGGCCGCATCGCCGAGGCCCCGGCCGGCGCTGCCCAGGTCGAGCTGCACAACCTCAAGGCGCACTGATGCCGAGCGAGACCTGCAACGTAGTGGTATTGCTGTCGGGCTCCGGCAGCAACCTGCAAGCGCTGATCGACAGCAGCCGCGGCGAAGACAGCCCGGTGCGCATCCGTGGCGTGATCTCCAACCGTGCCGACGCCTATGGCCTGCAGCGCGCCCAGGCGGCCGGTATCGCCACCGCCGTGCTGGAGCACACCGGCTTCGAGGGCCGCGAGGCCTTCGACGCGGCACTGATGGCGTTGATCGACGGCTTCGAGCCGGACCTGGTGGTACTGGCCGGTTTCATGCGCATCCTCACGGGTGGCTTCGTCCGTCACTACCAGGGCCGCCTGCTCAACATCCACCCGTCGTTGCTGCCCAAGTACAAGGGCCTGCATACCCACCAGCGGGCACTGGAGGCCGGCGATAGCGAACACGGTTGCAGCGTGCACTTCGTCACCGAGGAACTCGACGGCGGCCCTCTGGTCGTACAGGCAGTGGTTCCGGTGGCGCCGGATGACACGCCGCAGGCCCTGGCTGAGCGGGTTCACCGCCAGGAACACCAGATCTACCCGCTGGCGGTGCGCTGGTTCGCCGAAGGACGCTTGCGTCTGGGCGCACAGGGTGCATTACTGGATGGCCAGCCGCTGGCGGCCAGCGGCCACTTGATTCGACCCTAGGAGAACTTATGCGTCGCGCCCTGCTCTTGGCTCTCGCCGTGCTCGCCCTGCCTCTCCAGGCAGCTGATCTGAAGCCTTTCTCGGCCAGCTACACCGCCGACTGGAAACAGCTGCCCATGAGCGGCACCGCCGAGCGCAGCCTGGAAAAGAATGCCAACGGTACCTGGAGCCTGAACTTCAAGGCATCCATGATGATCGCCAGCCTGACCGAGCAAAGCACCCTGCGCCTGGACAACGACACCCTGCTGCCGCAGAAGTACCACTTCGAACGTGGCGGCCTGGGCAAGGCGAAGAAGGTCGACCTGGACTTCGACTGGACCAGCAAGAAGGTCACCGGCAGCGATCGTGGCGACGCGATCAACCTGCCGCTCAACCGCGGCGTGCTGGACAAGTCGTCCTACCAGCTGGCCCTGCAGCATGACGTGGCCGCCGGCAAGAAGAGCATGACCTACCAGGTGGTCGACGGTGACGAGATCGACACCTACGACTTCCGCGTGCTCGGCACCGAGAAAGTGGCCACCAAGGCCGGCCAGGTCGACGCGGTCAAGGTCGAGCGCGTGCGCGACCCGAGCCAGAGCAAACGCATCACCGAGCTGTGGTTCGCCAAGGACTGGGACTACCTGCTGGTACAACTGCGCCAGGTCGAGACCGATGGCAAGGAGTACGTGATCGTGCTGCAGGACGGCACGGTCGACGGCAAGTCGGTGAAGGGCAACTGACACCCGCTCCGCTGCCTGCACCAACCGAAACCCCGCCACTATGCGGGGTTTCTTTTTTGCTTCGAACGGCACGCTGCAAGCTGTTTTGTGGTGGGCCTGATGCCGAGCAAGGTGTCGAAGGCCGCGCATTCTCTTGAAGCCAGGCTTCATGAAACATGTTTCATGGCCGATTTATTTACTTAGCCTGCTAACAAACTCTATAAAGAAGTCCTGCGACACGTTGCCGCAGTCAACCGAAAGTGGAGTTTACCGATGACAGTCCAAGTAACCGAACGCGACGAATCGAAAATGTCCCACGAAAGCCAGGCCTGCGGCCTGCGGATCTGGGACGTGCATCAGCAGGGTGAACTGGTGGGCATGTTCCACACCGAGCAAGAAGCCCAGCAGTACCGCACCGAGCTCGAATGCCTGGAAAGCCAGCGCGCTGCGCAATGACCGGACGTTCCCAGGAAAAAACGCGCCAAGGCGCAATGCCTGTCAGTTAAGCGGCGCTTTGTCATATTTGGGGCCGCTTCGCGCCCCAAATGACAACTGAAAATCTTAACTGACCGGCATTGAGCCAAGGCTGTTTTTCGTGGCTTACCACATGAGATCGTCAGGGATCTTGTAGGCCGCGTAGGGATCGTCCTCGTCCGCCTCCTCGACATGGGTGTTGAGCAGCAGCACGCGCTTGGGATCGCGCTCCTGGATCTTCACCGCGGCCTCGCGTGGGATCACTTCGTAGCCACCGCCATGAGCGACGATCGCCAGGGCGCCATTGCTGAGCTTGCTGCGCATCAAGGCATTGACGGCAATACGCTTGACCTTCTTGTCATCGACGAAGTTGTAGTAGTCCTCGGTATTGAGCTTGGGCAGGCGGGTCGCCTCGATCAACTGCTTGACCTGCGCGGCACGGGCCTTCTGCTCGGCCTTCTCCTGGAGCTGGCGGTTCAGCTCCTGGTCCTTCCTGGCCTTCTCGGCCATGGCCTCCTTGGCCAGGCGCTGCTGGGTATCGTCGACTTCGACCTGGCCCTTGTGTTCCAGGCGCTTCTGTTTCTTCTCGGCTTTGTTAGCCTGCTTGACCTGCTTCTGGTTGACCAGACCGGCCTTGAGCAATTGATCGCGAAGGGAAAGGCTCATGGGTGTTCACTCACTTATGCAACAGCTCAGCCGCAGCTGGGCAGGTTCTTTTCCTGACGCTTGGCTTCGCCCCAGAGGGCGTCCAACTCGTCGAGGGTACGATCTTGGATGGACAGGCCCTGCTCGCGCAATGCCTGCTCGATGAAACGGAAGCGCCGCTCGAACTTGCGGTTGGCGCGGCGCAGGGCATTTTCCGGGTCGTGCTTGAGGTGGCGGGCCAGGTTGACGGTGGCGAACAACAGGTCGCCGACTTCGTCCTCCAGGGCCTCGGCATCGCCATCGGCCATGGCCTGCAACACTTCGTCCAGCTCCTCGCGGACCTTGTCCAGCACCGGCAGCGCCTCGGGCCAGTCGAAACCGACCGTGGCCGCGCGCTTTTGCAGCTTGGCCGCCCGCGACAAGGCCGGCAGCGTCGCCGGTACATCGTCGAGCAGCGACAGTTGCTCGGGCTCGCTCTTTTCCGCGCGCTCCTCGGCCTTGATCGCTTCCCAACGCGACTTGACCTGGGCCTCGCTCAGGCGCGGGGTATCCAGCGGTGCGTAGAGGTCGCCGGTGGGGAAAACATGGGGATGGCGGCGGATCAGCTTGCGGGTGATGGCATCGACCACGCCGGCGAACTCGAAGCGCCCCTCCTCCCGGGCCAGCTGGCTGTAGTAGACCACCTGGAACAACAGGTCGCCCAGCTCGCCCTGCAGGTGCTCGAAATCACCGCGCTCGATGGTGTCGGCGACCTCGTAGGCCTCCTCGAGGGTGTGCGGGACGATACTGGCGTAGTCCTGCTGCAGGTCCCAGGGGCAACCGTGCTGCGGGTCGCGCAGGCGGGCCATGAGGTGCAGCAGGTCGTCGAGGGTGTAGGTCATAGGCGTCTCTTCCTCGCGGGGGCCATGCCCCCGATCGCTGGCAAGCCAGCCCCCACGAAGAGGCTGCCATGCCCGGTGCCCGTGGGAGCCGGCGTGCCGGCGATGGGCCGCACAGCGGCCCCATTGCAGTGTTTCAAGGGGTACGATTACGCCGCGTCTCGATGATGTTCGGCAACTGCGAGATCCTGCCCAGCAGGCGCCCCAGGGCGTTCAGGCCAGGAATCTCGATGGTCAGCGACATCAGCGCGGTGTTGTCGTCCTTGTTCGAGCGGGTATTGACCGCCAGCACGTTGATCTTCTCGTTGAGCAGCACCTGCGACACGTCGCGCAGCAGGCCCGGGCGGTCGTAGGCGCGGATGACGATGTCGACCGGGTAGGTCTGCACCGGCACCGGGCCCCAGTTGACCTGGATCATCCGCTCCGGCTCCTTGCCGGCCAGTTGCAGCACCGAGGCGCAGTCCTGGCGGTGGATGGTCACGCCGCGGCCCTGGGTGATGTAGCCGACGATGGCATCGCCCGGCAGCGGCTGGCAGCAGCCGGCCATCTGCGTGAGCAGGTTGCCGACCCCCTGGATCTGGATGTCGCCACGCTTGCCGGACTTGGCGCTGCTGGCCTTGCGCGGGACCAGCTCGATCTGCTCGTTGCGCTCCGGCTCGAGCAGTTGCTGGGCGGCGTTGACCATGTGCGCCAGGCGCAGGTCGCCGGCACCGAGGGCGGCGAACATGTCCTCGGCGGTCTTGACGTTGGCCTTTTCCGCCAGGCGCTCGAAGTCCACCTGGGGCAGGCCCAGGCGGCTCAGCTCGCGCTCGAGCAGGGTCTTGCCGGCGGCGACGTTCTGGTCGCGCGCCTGCAGCTTGAACCAGTGGACGATCTTGGCCCGCGCCCGCGAAGTGGTGACGTAGCCCAGGTTGGAGTTCAGCCAGTCGCGGCTGGGGCTGCCGTGCTTGCTGGTGATGATCTCCACCTGCTCACCGGTCTGCAGGCTGTAGTTGAGCGGCACGATGCGCCCGTTGATCTTGGCGCCGCGGCAGTTGTGGCCGATCTCGGTGTGCACGCGGTAGGCGAAGTCCAGCGGCGTGGCACCCTTGGGCAGGTCGATGGCGTGACCGTCGGGGGTGAACACATAGACCCGGTCCGGCTCGATGTCGACGCGCAGTTGCTCGGCCAGGCCGCCGATGTCGCCCAGCTCCTCGTGCCACTCCAGCACCTGGCGCAGCCAGGAAATCTTCTCTTCATAGTGGTTGGAGCTGGACTTGACGTCGGTGCCCTTGTAGCGCCAGTGGGCGCAGACGCCCAGCTCGGCTTCCTCGTGCATGCCGTGGGTGCGGATCTGCACCTCCAGCACCTTGCCCTCTGGGCCGATCACCGCCGTGTGCAGGGAGCGGTAGCCGTTCTCCTTGGGGTTGGCGATGTAGTCGTCGAACTCCTTGGGAATGTGCCGCCACAGGGTATGCACGATACCCAGCGCGGTATAGCAGTCGCGGATTTCCGGGACCAGCACGCGCACGGCGCGCACGTCGTAGATCTGGCTGAACTCCAGGCCCTTGCGCTGCATCTTGCGCCAGATGGAATAGATATGCTTCGCCCGGCCACTGATGTCGGCCTTGACCCCGGTGGCCAGCAGTTCGTTCTGCAACTGGTTCATCACGTCGCTGATGAAACGCTCGCGGTCCAGCCGACGCTCGTGCAGGAGCTTGGCGATCTGCTTGTACTGGTCGGGCTCGAGGTAGCGGAAGGACAGGTCCTCCAGCTCCCACTTGATATGACCGATGCCCAGGCGGTGCGCCAGTGGCGCATAGATGTCGAACACCTCGCGCGCCACGCGCAGGCGTTTCTCGTCGTCGGCGGCCTTGACCGCACGAATGGCGCAGGTACGCTCGGCCAGCTTGATCAGCGCCACGCGCACGTCATCGACCATGGCCACGAGCATCTTGCGCAGGTTCTCGACCTGCGCTTGGGAGCCGAGCACCAGCGACTGGCGCGGGCTGAGGCTGGCGCTGATGGCAGCCATGCGCAACACGCCGTCGATCAGCTTGGACACCACCGGACCAAAGCGCTGCCCGACCTCGGCCAGGGTCACCTTGCCCTCGCGCACCGAGCGGTAGACCACCGCCGCCACCAGGGAGTCCTGGTCGAGCTTGAGGTCGGCAAGGATTTCGGCGATCTCCAGCCCCGCCTGGAAGCTGGAAGTGCCATCGGCCCAGGAATGCTTGGCCGGGTTGCCCTTTTTCTCCACCTCATGGGCGAATTCGCAGGCCTCCTTGAGCGCCTCGCGATCCAGCGCCGAATCGACGCTCACCACATGATCCAGCCATGCTTCGAGATTGATACTGCCGTCGGTATTGACCGGCTGGTGCACTCTCACCTGTACCATCTTTTTTCTACCTTTCCATACAGCGCACCACGCGGGTGCGCTGGCAATCACCGTGCAGCCCCCCATTCCCTGGGAACCGCACCAAGGGGCCAGCCTGGCTAGCCCGCTTCGAATAACGCCATGGCCTCGACATGCGCCGTCTGAGGAAACATGTCGAGAATCCCGGCCCTTGTTAACCGGTACCCTTGGCCGACCAGCACCTGGGCGTCTCGCGCCAGCGTGGCCGGGTTGCATGACACATAGACCAGCCGCCTGGCCTTGAGGCGGGCGATGCCTTGCACCACCTCGAAGGCACCGTCGCGCGGTGGATCCAAGAGTACCGCAGAAAAGCCTTCGGCGGCCCATCCGGCGCCCGCCAAAGGCTGCGATAAATCGGCCTGAAAAAACCGGGCGTTATGCACGTCGTTGTCCCGGGCATTGGCCGCCGCCCGGTCCACCATGGCCTGCACACCCTCCACCGCCACCACCTCGCGGGCCTGGCGGGCCAGCGGCAGGGCGAAGTTGCCCAGGCCGCAGAACAAGTCCAGCACCCGCTCCTCGGCGTGCGGCGCCAGCCAGGCCAACGCCTGCTCGATCATCGCCGTGTTGACCTGGGCGTTGACCTGGACGAAGTCGCCTGGCCGCCAGGCCAGCTCCAGCCCCCAGGGCTCGAGGGCAAACCCCAGCGTCTGCCCGGGCTCGACCGGTGCCGGCTCGCCCTCGCCCTGCAGCCATAGCTGGGCACCGGCCTGCTTGCAGAAGGCCTGCAGGCGCGCCAGATCGTCCGCCGGCAGCGGCGCCACATGACGCACCAGCACCGCCTCAGCGGTACCACTGAACAATTCGACGTGGCCCAGCGCCTGGGGCTTGCCCAGGCTGCGCAGCACGGTCGGCAGGTGGCGCAGGATCGACTGCAAGGGTTGTACCAGCACCGCGCACTCGTCGATGGCGACGATGTCCTGGCTGGCCTCGGCACGGAACCCCACCGCCAGTTGGCGGGCCTTCGCGTCCCAGCGCACGGCGACCCGCGCCCGCCGCCGGTAGCCGAACTCCGGCCCGCTCAAGGGAGCCGCCCACGCCTCGGGCTGCACGCCGGCGACCCGTTGCAGTTGCTCGGCCAGCAGGCGCTGCTTGAGCGCCAGTTGGCCTTCATGGGGCAGGTGCTGCAGGTTGCAGCCTCCGCAGCGCGCATAGTGGCGGCACGGCGCTTCGCGGCGCTCGGGGCTGGCCTGCAGGACCCGCTCCAGGCGTGCCTCGACCACCTTGCCGCGGGCACCGAGCACCCGCGCCTCGACCGTCTCGCCCGCCAGGGCACCGCTGACGAACCAGGTGCGCCCGTCATGGAAGGCGATGCCACGGCCATCGCCGGCCAGGCGCTCGATCTGCAGGTGCTGCTTCTTGCCCACCGGCACCTGGGCCGCACGGTTGCCGCCGGCCGGCTGGAAGCGCAGGCCGCCGCTGCTTTTCTTCCTGGACATCAGTTCGCGTCGAACAGGCCGGTGGACAGGTAACGGTCGCCGCGATCGCAGATGATCGCCACCATCACCGCGTTCTCGACCTCCCGGGACAGGCGCAGCATGGCCGCGACCGCACCACCGGAAGACACGCCACAGAAAATGCCCTCTTCGCGGGCAAGGCGGCGGGTGGTCTGCTCGGCTTCCTCCTGGGACATGTCGACCACACGGTCGACCCGGCTGGCGTCGAAGATCTTCGGCAGGTATTCCTCGGGCCAGCGGCGGATGCCGGGGATGGCCGAGCCTTCCATCGGCTGCAGGCCGACGATCTGCACCGCTGGGTTCTGCTCCTTGAGGTACTGGGAGCAGCCCATGATGGTGCCGGTGGTGCCCATGGAGCTGATGAAGTGGGTGATGCTGCCCTGGGTCTGCTGCCAGATCTCCGGACCTGTGCTGGTGTAGTGGGCGATCGGGTTGTCGCCGTTGGCGAACTGGTCGAGAACCAGGCCCCGACCCTCGGCCTGCAGCTTCTCGGCCAGGTCGCGGGCACCTTCCATGCCCTCCTCCTTGCTGACCAGGATCAGCTCGGCGCCATAGGCGGTCATCGCCGCCTTGCGTTCGGCGGTGGAGTTGTCCGGCATGATCAGGATCATCTTGTAGCCCTTGATCGCCGCTGCCATGGCCAAGGCGATACCGGTGTTGCCGGAGGTGGCCTCGATCAGGGTGTCGCCGGGCTTGATCTGGCCACGCAGTTCGGCGCGGGCGATCATCGACAGCGCAGGGCGGTCCTTGACCGACCCGGCGGGATTGTTGCCTTCGAGCTTGAGCAGGAGGGTATTGCTGGTTTCACCGGCAATGCGCTGCAGGCGAACCAGGGGCGTATTGCCGACGCAATCGGCGATGGTTGGGTACTGCAAGGTCATGGGCGTATTTCACAATCCGGACGGCAGGGGCGCCTATCATACCGGCAAACCTTTCCCGGCCATATCACGCAATCTGTGGTCGCTATAGCTACAAGCTATAAAGCACGTGCGAACCGGCCATCTAGACGCCCACCACAGGCGCCTGGTTCAGCGCGGCGCCTGTCGGGCTGGGCTTGTCCCGCGAGGGGGCCTGCACATGCACCGGCAGGCGCATGTACAGGCGCAGGCCCTGCTTGCCGTTTTCTGCCCAGAGCGTGCCGCCCTGGCGCTGGATGGCACTGCGGGCGATGCTCAGGCCGAGGCCGAAACCACCATCGCCGGGGCGGGAGCCGTCCAGTCGCGAGAACGGCGCGAAGATCCGTTCCAGGTCCTGCTCGGCCACCCCGCCGCCCTGGTCTTCCAGCCAGATCCGCCAATGGTTGCCCTCGCGCTGCCCGCCCAGGCGCACCACACCCTGCGCGGGCGAATGACGGATGGCGTTGCGAAGCATGTTCTCCAGGGCTTGGGCGAGGAGGTTGAGGTTGCCTTGCACCCAGCAGTCGGCGGGCACCTCGCAGCGCAGCCGGGCCGGCGACCAGCCGCTCTCGTAGCAGGCGTCCTCGGCGAGCATGTCCCACAGCGCCTGGAACTGGATCGGCTCGAGGTTCATCGGCGCGCGCTCGGCATCCTGCCAGGCCAGTTGCAGGGTGTCCTCGACCAGTTGCTGCATGCAGTCCACCTCGCGGGTCAGGCGTTCGCGCAGGCGTTGCAGGTCGGTCTCGCCGTCGCAGGCCACGCGCAGGCGGCTGAGGGGGGTGCGCATCTCGTGGGACAGGTCGCGCAACAACTGTTGCTGCAGGGCCACGGTGCCCTGCAGGCGCTCGGCCATCTGGTCGAAGGCACGGGCCAGTTCGCCCAGCTCGTCATGCCGGCCGATGGTTCGCGCGTCCAGGCGCGCCGACAGCTGGTCGGCGCGCCAGGCATTGGCCTGCTCGCGCAACTGGTTCAGCGGCACGATCAGCATCCGGTACAGGCCGACGCACAGCAGCAGGGTGAACAGCCCCGGGATCACGCCGTTGGTGAGGACCTGCCAGAACAGCCGGTACTGGCCAGGGTTGAAACGCTCCGGCAGCTCGATCACCAGCATGCCCTGCTCCGGTGCATCGGGGAACGGCAGGCGCAGCCAGGGCTGGCCGATGCTGCGCCGGCTCATGGGCCAGTCGACGCCCCGCAGGCGGGTCAGGTGCTGGATGTGTTCGGGGGTCAGCGTGGCGCTGCCCAGCGGCTGCAGCTCGGCATCGAACACCCCGACCCAGCCGGACTCGCGCTGGCGCATGTCGGCCAGCCAGCGATCGACCCCGGCCCGGCCGCCTTCGCGCCAGGCCCGCTCGGCCTCCACCGCATAGCCGCGCAAGTGCTGCCGGGCCGACTCGGCCAGGAAGGCGTTCTGGGTTTCCATGTGCCGGCCCCAGGTGTAGCTCAGGCCGATCATCAGCAGGCAGAACCCCACCAGCAGGATCGCCAGCTTCCAGAACAACGAATGACGGTCGAGCACGGTCAGTCCACCTCGCCGGCACTGAGGACATAGCCCTTGCCCCAGACCGTGCGCAACTGCCGCTCCTGGTAGCCGATCACCTTGAGCTTGCGGCGGATCTGGCTGACATGCATGTCGAGGCTGCGGTCGTGGCGGGAATAGCCGCGCTGCAGCACCTGCTGGTAGAGAAAGGGTTTGCTCAGCACTTCGTCCTGGCTGCGGTTGAGGGTGTCCAGCAAGCGGTATTCACTGGGTGTAAGCCCCGCCCATCGGCCATCCAGGCACACGTCGCAGGCGTCCTCGTCGAAGCGCAGCTGCCCAGGCGCCGACTCACGCGATGGCTGGTGGCGTCGCTCGAGGGCCACGCGCCGCAGGATCGCTTCGATGCGCACCTGCAGTTCGGTCATGCTGAAGGGCTTGGGCAAGTAGTCGTCGGCACCGCGCTGAAAACCCGTGATGCGATCGGCCTCCGCGCCCAGCGCCGACATCAGGATCACCGGCGTGCTGCTGCGCCGGCGCAACTGGGCCAGGGCATCGAGGCCATTGAGGCCGGGCAGCAGGATATCCAGCAGGACCACGTCGAATGCCTGGCGACCGGCGGTTTCCAGACCCTCCAGGCCGTTGCGGCACCAGGTCACCTGGAAGCCGCCACGTTGCAGTTCCTCGCGCAGGTAGGCGCCGAGCACGGGGTCGTCCTCGATGGCGAGAATGCTGGATGTTTGAATGGCTACGGGATTCATTGGCTTCTGACATTGATTCTCAATTGCGCAATTATTGAGCAAGCTGTCTTGCCAACGCAACCGGCTCGCGACCGGTTGCGCTTTTATGCTGGCGGTGCAGCCCCTGTCTTCCCGGCAAGGACCGTATGAAACAGATACAAATGAGTGCATTGGCCTGGCAGCCGGGGTAACGTTCCGCCTGGGTCCGTCCGTACACCGACGGCATGCAAGCACATGACAGGAGACGAGTGTGCTAGATCGCTTGGGAATCAGAAGCCGGGTCCTGTTGCTGGCCCTGCTGCCGGCCAGCCTGATGGCGCTGGTGCTGGGCAGCTATTTCACCTGGTTGCAACAGAACGAATTGCGTACCCAGTTGCTCCAGCGCGGCAAGATGATCGCCGAGCAACTGGCACCGCTGGCCGCCCCGGCCCTCGCCAAGCAGACCCAGGACCAGCTCGGGCGCATCGCCGCCCAGGCCCTGGAACAGGCCGACGTGCGCGCCGTGGCGTTCCTGCGCCCCGACCGTACCGACCTGGCCCATGCCGGCCCGAGCATGCTCAACCCACCGCCCAGCGGTGGCACCGGCACCCAGTTGCTGCACCGCACTGGCAACGATGCCACCCGCTACCTGATGCCGGTATTCGGCCATCACCGCGACCTGGCCACCCATGCGGTCCCCGCCGAGGCCGAGCGCCTGCTCGGCTGGGTCGAGATCGAGCTGTCCCATGACGGCACCCTGCTGCGCGCCTACCGCAACCTGTTCACCAGCCTGCTGCTGATCCTCGCCTGCCTGGCCCTCACCGCCCTGCTCGCCCTGCGCATGAGCCGCACGATCAACGACCCGATCGCACGCATCAAGCATGCGGTCAACCAGCTCAAGGACGGCAACCTGGAAGAACGCCTGCCAACCATGGGCAGCCACGAGCTGGACGAGCTGGCCGCGGGCATCAACCGCATGGCCCAGACCCTGCACAACGCCCACGAGGAGCTGCAGCACAGCATCGACCAGGCCACCGAGGACGTGCGCCAGAACCTGGAAACCATCGAGATCCAGAACATCGAGCTGGACATGGCGCGCAAGGAGGCCCTGGAGGCCAGCCGGATCAAGTCCGAGTTCCTGGCCAACATGAGCCACGAGATCCGCACCCCGCTCAACGGTATCCTCGGCTTCACCCACCTGTTGCAAAAGAGCGAGCTGACGCCACGCCAGCTCGACTACCTGGGCACCATCGAGAAATCCGCCGACAACCTGCTGGGGATCATCAACGAGATCCTCGACTTCTCCAAGATCGAGGCCGGCAAGCTGGTGCTCGACAGCATCCCTTTCAACCTGCGCGACCTGATCCAGGACACCTTGACCATCCTCGCCCCGGCCGCCCACGCCAAGCAGTTGGAGCTGCTCAGCCTGGTCTATCGCGACACGCCGCTGTCGCTGGTCGGCGACCCGCTGCGGCTCAAGCAGATCCTCACCAACCTGGTGAGCAACGCCATCAAGTTCACCCGCGAAGGCACCATCGTCGTGCGCGCCATGCTCGAGGACGAGCAGGAAGACAGCGTGCAACTGCGCATCAGTGTCCAGGACACCGGCATCGGCCTCTCGCCCCAGGATGTGCGCACCTTGTTCCAGGCCTTCAGCCAGGCCGACAACTCGCTGTCGCGCCAGCCCGGCGGCACTGGCCTGGGCCTGGTGATTTCCAAGCGCCTGATCGAGCAGATGGGTGGCGAGATCGGCGTCGACAGCACCCCTGGCGAGGGCTCGCAGTTCTGGATCAGCCTCAGCCTGCCCAAGGCCCATGACGATCCCCAGGAAGCGCCGTTGCAGGCGCTGCTCGGCCGCCGCGTCGCGATCGTCGATGGCCATGAGCTGGCCCGCCAGGCCCTGGAGCACCAGTTGGAGGACTGCGGCCTGAGCGTCAGCCTGTTCGCCTCCTTCGAGCAACTGCTGCAGGGCGTGCAAGCGGCCAGCCAGGCCGGCCAGCCGTTCGAGTTCGCCGTGCTCGGCGCCAACCTGGGTAACCTCTCGCCCGAGCAGCTCGGCCGCTACCACCCGCAACTGGAGCGTTTCGGCTGCCGGTGCGTGGTGCTGTGCCCGACCACCGAGCAGGCGCTCTACCACCCCTACCTGCCCAATGCCCACGGCCAGTTGCTGTCCAAGCCGACCTGCACGCGCAAGCTGCGCCGCCTGCTGCTGGAACTGCTGCAGCCGCGCCGGGTGGCCAGCGAGCCCCGTGGCGCCGCCGGCCAGCGGGTGCCGAAGATCCTGTGCGTCGACGACAACCCGGCCAACCTGCTGCTGGTGCAGACCCTGCTCGAAGGCCTGGGCGCCGAGGTGCTGGCGCTCGACAACGGCTATGCGGCGGTCCAGGCGGTACAGGACGAACCCTTCGACCTGGTGCTGATGGACGTGCAGATGCCCGGCATGGACGGCCGTGCCTGCACCGAGCAGATCCGCCAGTGGGAAAGCAGCCAGAGCGGCCCGGCACTGCCCATCGTCGCGCTGACGGCCCATGCCATGGCCAACGAGAAGCGTGCCCTGCTGCACAGTGGCATGGACGACTACCTGACCAAGCCGATCAGCGAGCGCCAACTGGCCCAGGTGGTGATGAAATGGACCGGCTTCAGCCTGGCTGCGCCGCAAGCGGAACGCAGCCCTGAGCGCCTGCCTGACAGCAGCGAGCTGAAGGTGCTCGACCCCGAGGAGGGCCTGCGCCTGGCTGCCGGTAAACCGGACCTGGCCGCCGACATGCTGGCCATGCTGCTGGCGTCGCTGGAGAGCGATCGCGAAGCCATCCGTGCCGCCCGCGAAGCCGGTGATCGCACGGCGATGATCGAGCGGGTGCATCGCCTCAACGGTGCCTCGCGCTATTGCGGTGTACCGCAGCTGCGCGCGGCCTGCCAACGCAGCGAGACCCTGCTCAAGCAGGACAGCCCCCAGGTGCAGCAGGCCCTGGACGAGCTGGACAGGGCCATCACCCGGTTGGCTGCACAGGCGCGCTTGAGCGCCTGACTGCGCCATTGAGGCCGCTTCGCAGCCTGTTCGCGACACAAGGCAATCCATCCATTTGCCCGCCCCAGATCAACACCTGCCCCGGCAGGCTGGCTAGACTGCCGACACCACCAACAAGGAAGAGACGCCATGCGCATCCTGTTGTTCAGCAGTCAGCACTACGACCAGGAAAGCTTCCTCCGGGCCGCCACCGACAGCGGCCTGGAGCTGCATTTCCAGGCCGCGCGCCTGACCCTCGACACCGCCGCCCTGGCCGCCGGCTTCGAGGTGGTCTGCGCCTTCATCAACGACGAACTGGATGCACCGGTCCTCGAGCGCCTGGCCGCCGGCGGCATCCGCCTGGTCGCCCTGCGCTCGGCCGGCTACAACCATGTCGACCTGGCAGCCGCCCGGCGCCTGGATCTGGCGGTGGTGCGAGTACCGGCCTATTCGCCACATGCCGTGGCCGAACATGCCGTGGCCTTGATCCTGGCCCTCAATCGCCGCCTGCACCGGGCCTACAACCGCACCCGCGAAGGCGACTTCACCCTGCACGGGCTGACCGGCTTCGACCTGCACGGCAAGACTGTCGGGGTGATCGGCACCGGCCAGATCGGCGCAGCCTTCGCCCGCATCATGGCGGGCTTCGGCTGCCGGCTGCTGGCCTACGACCCCCACCCCAACCCCGAGCTATTGGCCCTCGGGGCGCGTTACCTGGCGTTGCCCGAGCTGCTGCGCGAGGCGAAGATCATCAGCCTGCACTGCCCGCTGACCGAGCAGACCCGCCACCTGATCAACGCCCAAAGCCTGTCCTGGCTGCAGCCCGGCGCCATGCTGATCAACACCGGGCGGGGCGCGCTGGTCGACACCCCGGCACTGATCGACGCGCTCAAGAGCGGCCAGTTGGGCTACCTGGGGCTGGATGTCTATGAAGAGGAGGCCCAACTGTTCTTCGAGGACCGTTCCGACCTGCCGCTGCAAGATGACGTGCTGGCGCGGCTGCTGACCTTCCCCAACGTGATCGTCACCGCACACCAGGCATTCCTCACCCGCGAGGCGCTGGACGCGATCGCCGCGACCACGCTCGACAATGTCGTCCGCTGGGCGGCGGGCGATCCGCGCAACACCGTGGAAGGTTAATGCTAGGATACGCGGCAATTCTGGAGGACCCATGGTCGAACACGATTTCCGCTACACCCTATTCAACCCGCAACACACCCTGATCGAGTGCCGCGCGCTGGCGCCGGGCCGCTACCAGGTGACCGGCAACGGTGGCTCGATCCAGAAAGACGATGCCCTGTTGGTCACCCTCAAGGGCAGCAAGGGCCTGTCCATGCGCCTGGCCGTGGAAAGCGTACGCCACCTGATCACCCCCCCTGGCCAATGGGTCGCCGTGGCCAGTGGCCCGGTGTTCAACGAGCTGGAGATCCTCAACTGGCAGGTCAAGTGCGACAGCTGCGATGCTGTGCTGGACTTCGAGTTCGCCGTGGATGCCAAGCTCGGTAACAAGGCCCGCCAGCCGGCGGCCAGTGCACGTATCGCCGAGCTGGGCTGGGCCAGCCGTGGCGAGCAGCACCTGTGCCCGCAATGCCAGGAGAGCGCCCGGTGAAACACCTGTTGACCGCCGCGCTGCTGGCCTGCGGCCTGCTCGGCTGCGCCGCCGAGCCCTCGAAGCTGCAGCAGGAGCGCAGCTACGTGCTGGAATGGATCGGCGAGCGCCCGCTGATCGACTACAGCCGCCTGACCCTGACCCTCGCCAGCGATGGCCGTGCCTACGGCAATGCCGGCTGCAACCATTGGTTCGCGTCCTACACGCTGGAGGGCGAACGCCTGAGCTTCGGCAAGGTGGGCAAGACCCGCAAGCTCTGCGCGCCGGCGCTGATGGACCAGGAGCGACGCTTCCTGGAAGCCTTGGAGACGGTGCAACGCTGGGATGTCTCGCCGATCGAACAGGTACGCTTCTGGCCTGCCGAGGGCAAGCCTCTGCGTTTCTGGCCTGAGGAAGGGTGACGGCTTGCAGCTTGCCGCTTACCCCCTAAGCGCCTTGATCTTCGCCTGCAGCCCTTCGAGCGTCTGCTCGCCCATCAGTTGCTCACGCACCTTGCCCTTGTCGTCGATGATGTAGGTCACCGGCAGCGCCTCGCTGCGTGGCAGGTCGTAGCGCTCGGCCGGGTCCTGGGCCAGCACGGTGAAGGCGATGCCCAGCGTCTCGGCGGCCTGCTTGAGGTCCTGGCCCTGCAGGCCATCGAAGTTCACCCCGACCACCTTGATGCCCTGGCCTTCCCACTGCCGGGCCGCGGCGTTGAGTTCGGGAATCTCGGTACGGCACGGGCCGCACCACTCGGCCCAATAGTTGAGCACCAGCCACTGTCCGTCGAGCTGCTCGGCCTTTACCGTGTTGCCGTGCTGGTCCACGCCGTAGTCTGCACCGCAACCGCCGAGCAACAGGCTCGCGGTGATGGCCAGTACAGCTGCCAAACGCCTTGCCATGGGTCAATCCTTCTCGAAGTTTTAAAGCCTATGCGTCAGTCGCTGCGGTTAGAATAGCCGCCACACCCCGTTGGATGCGACCCGTCATGACCGACCTGACCCTGTATCATAACCCGCGCTGCTCGAAATCCCGCGGCGCCCTGGAACTGCTCGAAGCGCGCGGCCTAGCCCCGACCATCGTGCGCTACCTGGAAACCCCGCCGGACGCCACCACCCTCGAAGCCCTGCTCGGCAAGCTGGGCATCGCCCCACGCCAGCTGCTGCGCACCGGCGAGGACGAGTACAAGGCCCTCGGCCTGGCCAACCCGGAACTGACCGATGCGCAACTGATCGAGGCCATGGTCCAGCACCCGAAACTGATCGAGCGGCCGATTCTGGTCGCCGGCGACAAGGCGGTGGTCGGTCGTCCTCCGGAGAAGGTACTGGAGATCCTGCCGTGAGCGATCCGTACATCCTGGTCCTGTACTACAGCCGCCACGGCTCGACCAGCGAGATGGCCCGGCACATCGCCCGTGGTGTCGAGATGACCGGCCTGGAAGCGCGCCTGCGCACCGTGCCGGCGATCTCCACCGAGTGCGAGGCGGTGGCGCCGGACATTCCCGCCAGCGGTGCGCTCTACGCCACCCTCGACGACCTGCGCCACTGCGCAGGCCTGGCCCTGGGCAGCCCGACCCGCTTCGGCAACATGGCGGCGCCGCTCAAATACTTCCTCGATGGCACCAGCAGCCTGTGGCTGGGTGGCGAACTGGTCGGCAAGCCGGCCGGCGTGTTCACCTCCACCGCCAGCCTGCATGGCGGCCAGGAAACCACCCTGTTGTCGATGATGCTGCCGCTGATCCACCACGGCATGCTGGTGATGGGCCTGCCATACAGCGAATCGGCGCTGCTCGAGACCCGTGGTGGTGGTACGCCCTATGGGCCCAGCCACCATGCCGGTGCCGATGGCAAGCGCGAACTGGACAACCACGAGATCGCCCTGTGCCGTGCGCTCGGCCAACGCCTGGGGAATACCGCCAAGGCCCTGGAGAGCCAGCGTGGCTAAGAAGCCCCTGCCCCCACTGGCCTGGCTTGAGCCTCGCCTGCGCCTGGCGCGGGCACTGGGGCTGGCGTTCTTTCTCGGCCTGATCGCCCTGCTGGTGGTGAACAACCTGTTCTTCGCCAACCTGCATGGGGCACGGGTCGAGGTGATCCTGGCCATCGAACTGGTGCCCCTGCTCCTGCTGCTGCCGGGCATGCTGCTGGGCAGTGCCCGGGCGCACGCCTGGACCTGCTTCGTGGTGAACATTTATTTCATCAAGGGCGTGCTGGCGGCGTTCGACCCGGCGCGGGCGGTGTTCGGCTGGATCGAGGTGCTGGTGAGCCTGGGGTTGTTCGTCAGCGGGCTTCTTTATGTGCGCTGGAAGTTCCAGCATGAGCGGAGGCTGGCTGGGGAAGGGTGTTGAACCCTTCGCGGGCGTGCCCGCGAAGGGGGCGCCGCAGGCTCAATGGTTGACGGTATGCGCCAGCATCACCGACAGCTGGCACAGCGGCCGCCCGCTCTCCTCGTGCCACTGGTTGAACGCCTGCTGCACCAGCGCCAGGTCGCGCTGGCTGGTGGGCTGCTTGTCGATCACGCCCTGGGCGATCAAGGCGGCGCTCATGTCATCGGTGGGGATGAAGGTGTCCTTGCCGACCATGCGCAGGAAGCGTGGCGCCGACAACCCGCCCAACTGGTTGCCATGCTTGGCCAGGAACTTCCACAACCCGACGATATCGGTCACCGGCCAGTCGGCGATGAACGCGCCGAAGCTGCCGTGCGCCTTCTGCACGTCGAGGATCATCTGCGCGTTGCGCGGCACGCTCTTGAGCTTGCCCAAATGGCGGATGATGCGCTCGTCCTGCATCAACCGCTCCAGGTGCTCGGCGCCCATCAGCACCACCTTGTGCGGGTCGAAGCCGAAGAACACCTGCTCGAACGCTGGCCACTTGGCGTCCACCAGGCTGTGCTTGAGCCCGGCGCGGAACACCCGCAGGGCCAAGGTCGACAGGTAGCGATCGTCGCTGATGTCGCGTAACTGGGCCGGCGTCCTGGGCTGCGGCAGGAAGGCCTCCAGGGCCGCCGCCGAGCCGAAGCGGTTCAGGCAGTATTCATGCAGCCACCGATAGTCGCGCATGGGTCAGATATTCAGCACGTCGAGAAAGCGCGGCGTGGCGCTCTCGTCGATTTTCAGGCCGGCGAAGTCGAACAGGTTGCGGTCGGCCAGTTGCGACGGCGCCACGTTCTGCAGGGCCCGGAAGATGTTCTCGGTACGCCCCGGGTGCTTGCGCTCCCACTCCAGCAGCATCTCCTTGACCACCTGGCGCTGCAGGTTCTCCTGGGAACCGCACAGGTTGCAGGGGATGATCGGGAACTGCTTCATGTCCGAGTAGGCCTGGATGTCCTTCTCGCTGCAGTAGGCCAGCGGGCGGATCACCACGTTGCGGCCGTCGTCGGCACGCAGCTTGGGCGGCATGCCCTTGAGCGAGCCGTTGAAGAACATGTTGAGGAAGAAGGTCTCGACGATATCGTCGCGGTGGTGCCCCAGGGCCATCTTGGTCGCGCCGATCTCGTCGGCGAAGGTGTACAGGGTGCCACGGCGCAGGCGCGAGCACAGCGAGCAGGTGGTCTTGCCCTCGGGAATCAGCTCCTTGACCACCGAGTAGGTGTCTTTCTCGACGATGTGGTACTCGATGCCCAGGGTCTTGAGGTAGGCCGGCAGCACCTCTTCGGGGAAGCCCGGCTGCTTCTGGTCCATGTTCACCGCGACGATCTCGAAGCGGATCGGCGCCACCTTCTGCAGGTGCAACAGAACATCGAGCATGGTGTAGCTGTCCTTGCCGCCGGACAGGCAGACCATGACCTTGTCGCCATCCTCGATCATGTTGTAGTCGGTGATGGCTTCGCCGGCGAGACGCCGCAGGCGTTTTTGCAGTTTGTTCTGGTTGACCGAGAGGGTGCCCATAGCGCTTGGATCCGCGAGGTGTGACAAAAGCCGGCTATTTTACGCACAAACCGAGCGTTGGCGTAGGCCATTCCGATAAAGAATCAAGAGTCCGCCTGACAGCGCAATTTGCTCTAAAAAGCCGGTTTTATGCGGGTAACGGCTTCCTATACTGCGACATAAGGCCACAAGACCGCTTGCATCGGTGTCCTGGCCTCGGGCCACAAGCGCTCCACTTGGGGGGCGTTTGGCAACGACGATAGGAGTGACCGGCATGATCCATCACGTTCTGGGGCTGTTTACCCATCCTGATCAGGAGTGGCGGGAGATTCGTGGCGAGGAAGAAAGCATCAGCCACATGTACCTGACCCACACGTTGATATTGGCGGCGATCCCGGCGGTATCGGCGTTCATCGGCACGACCCAGGTCGGCTGGGTCATCGGCGACAGGCCGGCGGTGATGCTGACCATGGAAAGTGCGCTATGGATGAGCATCATGTCCTACCTGGCGATGCTCGCCGGCGTCGCGGTGATGGGCGCCTTCATCCACTGGATGGCGCGCACCTACGATGCCAACCCTTCCATGGCGCAATGCATCGCCTTCGCCACCTATACCGCCACCCCACTGTTCATCGGTGGTCTGGCGGCGCTCTACCCGCACCTGTGGCTAGGCATGCTGGTGGGCACGGCGGCGATCTGCTACACGGTCTACCTGCTGTATGTCGGCCTGCCGACCTTCATGAACATCCCCACCGACGAGGGCTTCCTGTTCTCCAGTTCGGTGCTGGCGGTAGGCCTGGTGGTGCTGGTGGCGATCATGGCCGCCACCGTGATCATCTGGGGCCTGGGCGTAGGGCCTGTCTATACCAACTAGATCGATTCCAACACTGGGGCATCACCAGGGGCCGCCGCAAGGCGGCCTCTGGCCGTGCGCAGACCGATGGCTCGGCAGGCGCCTGGCGCTTGCGGCATAATGCCCGGCCAGGAGAACCCGCCTGCCATGCCCGAACTGCTCAGACAACGCGTCGAAACCTGCTACCAGCAAGCCGAAGCCTTCTTCAAACGCCCCTTCCCGCGCCCGGAAGTCAGCTTCAAGCTGCGCGGCCAGAAGGCCGGCGTCGCCCACCTGCACGAGAACCTGCTGCGCTTCAACCTGCAGCTGTATCGCGAGAACCAGGAAGACTTCCTGCGCCAGACCGTGGCCCATGAGGTCGCCCACCTGGTGGCGCACCAGCTGTTCGGCGACAGCATCCAGCCCCATGGCGAGGAATGGCAGTTGATCATGCGCGGGGTGTACGAGTTGCCGCCGCATCGCTGCCACAACTATGCCGTGGAGCGGCGCACGACGATGCGCTACATCTATCGCTGCCCATGCCCGGAGAGCGACTTTCCGTTCACCGCGCAGCGGCACAAGCTGGTGCGCCAGGGGCGGCGCTACCTGTGCCGGCGGTGTCGGCAGATATTGGTGTACAGCGGGGAGACTCGCCTCGAGTAGCCGGCGAGCGGGCTTGCCTCAATGGCGGTTCTTGCTGCCATTCGGGGCCGCTTCGCGCCCCATCGCCGGCAAGCCGGCTCCCACACGGTCCTGAGCAAGCCACATCATTTACGGTCGACTCGAACCCAGTGGGAAGCCGGCTTGCCGGCGATGGGCTGCAAGGCAGCCCCAAAAATGACAGAACGCCGCTTAACTGACAGGCATTGCCCCAAGGGTCGCCTGTTCCATTCAAGCAAGGATCAGCGGGCCGGACCTTCGGCCACGCCCAGGTCGTCGACCGGACGAGGGTCGACCAGCGGCGAACCGCCAGACGCCAGCTCGGCCTGCAACTGGTCGGTATCCAGCTCGTTGACCCACTTGGCCACGACCACGGTGGCGACGGCGTTACCGATCAGGTTGGTCAGGGCACGGGCCTCGGACATGAAGCGGTCGATACCCAGGATCAGCGCCAGGCCGGCAACCGGCAGGTGGCCGACGGCGGACAGGGTGGCGGCCAGGACGATGAAGCCCGAACCGGTGACCCCCGCCGCCCCCTTGGAGGCGATCAGCAGCACCAGCAGCAGGGTGATCTGGTGGGTGATGTCCATGGTGGTGTCGGTGGCCTGGGCGATGAACACCGCGGCCATGGTCAGGTAGATCGAGGTGCCGTCCAGGTTGAACGAATAGCCGGTGGGGATCACCAGGCCGACCACGGACTTCTTCGCGCCCAGGCGTTCCATCTTGGCCAGCATGCGCGGCAGGGCCGACTCCGAGGAGGAGGTACCCAGGACGATCATCAGCTCTTCACGGATGTAGCGGATCAGCTTCAGCACGCTGAAACCGTGGGCACGGCAGATGGAGCCCAGGACCACCAGGATGAACAGCAGGCAGGTGAGGTAGAAGCAGATCATCAGGTAGCTCAGCTGCACCAGCGAGCCGACGCCGTACTGGCCGATGGTGAAGGCCATGGCGCCGAAGGCACCGATCGGGGCCAGCTTCATGATCATGTTGATGATGTTGAACATGACGTGGGCGAAGCGGTCGATCAGGTCGAGCACCGGCTTGCCGTAGCTACCCAGGCGGTGCAGGGCGAAGCCGAACAGCACGGAGAACATCAGCACCTGCAGGATGTCGCCATTGGCGAAGGCACCCACCACGGTGTTGGGGATGATGTTGAGCAGGAAGCCGACGGTGCTCTGCTGCGCGCCGGCGGCGGCATAGGCGGCGACGCTGCTGGCGTTCAGGGTGCTGACGTCGACGTGCATGCCGGCGCCCGGCTTGACCACGTTGACGACCACCAGACCGATGATCAGGGCGATGGTGGAGACGATCTCGAAGTACAGCAGCGCGTAGCCGCCGGTCTTGCCGACCGACTTCATGCTCTGCATGCCAGCGATGCCGCTGACCACGGTGCAGAAGATGATCGGGGCGATGACCATCTTGATCAGTTTGACGAATCCGTCACCCAGGGGTTTGAGAGCGACGCCGGTTTCCGGGGCGTAGTGGCCGAGCAGGATACCGATGGTGATGGCGACCAACACCTGGATATACAGGGATTTGTACAGCGGCTGACGTGTCGTCATGGCTAATTTTCCTCAAGTGTGCCGGCTCCACCCTTCCCAGGGTGTCGGGGCACCTAAAGCGCGAACCCTCCTGCACCTGGAGGGATTTGTCGTTGTGTTCGAGCTGCCTGGGCAGGTCTGCAGGGTCGATAGCAAGGGTGGTGCCAAAATGCCCAGCATGGGTGCAGGCCCCGTGTTTTCGGGGCTTTGCTGCCCAATGACAGGGCAGTCGCGCAGGAGGAGGTTGGCGGATTTCCGCCCGCCGGCGGGAATCGAACAGGTAGGGTTGGCGGGAATCCGCCCGGTTGGCGGTGGGCTTTTACCGCGTCATTCGCGCACTTGCAGTGTTGGATTTGGAGAATGCTGGGGCCGCTTCGCAGCCCCAATGCGGACGGGTATTGGACCGAGCCTGCGCTCAATCGAGATGGAAGACGATGCGAAAGGCCGCCCCACCCAGCGGGGAATCGTCCAGGCTCAGCTCGGCGTCGTAGCTGTCGATGATGTCCTTGACCACCGCCAGGCCGATGCCCTGCCCCGGGTGCTGGCGATCGAGGCGCTCGCCACGCTGGAGGATGCGTTCACGCTGGTCGGGTGGCACGCCAGGGCCGTCGTCCTCGATGCACAGCACCAACCGCCCCGGTGGTGTCTCCAGGCCCACGCGCACCCGGCCGAGGCTCAGGCGGTAGGCGTTCTCCAGCAGGTTGCCGAGCAACTCCAGCAAGGCCCCCTGCTCCATCGGCACCCACGCCTGCTGCGCAATGTCGAGCTCGACGCTCACGCGCTTGTCGCGGTAGACCTTGTCCAGCGTGCTGCACAAGGTCTCGAGCAGCGGCCGCAGGATCACCCGGTGGCGCACCAGCCCACTCTTGCGCAGGCTGGCGCGCTGCAACTGGTAGTCGATCTGCTGGCTCATGCGCTCGATCTGGCTTTGCAGCACCCGCGCCTGCTCGCGCTCGCCGCTGCCCTGGCCCATGCTCTCGCCTACGCCCTGCAACACGGCCAGCGGGGTTTTCAGGCTGTGCGCCAGGTCATCCAGGGAATCACGATAGCGCTGGCGCTGCTCGCGCTCGCTGTGCAACAGGCGGTTGAGCGAACCGGTCAGGCGCAGCAGTTCGCGCGGGTGTTCGCGGCTCAGGCCATCGCGCACGCCCGCCTCCACCTCGTCCAGCTCCACGCTCAGTTGCCGCAGCGAACGCAGGCCCCAGGTCAGCCCGGCCCAGAGCAACACCATCAGCGCCAGCAACGCCGCACCGAAGCCCAGGTAGAGCTTCTCGCGCAGGCCGTCGAGGGTGTGCTGGTACTCGCGCACCGGCTGCAGGGCGACGATGCTGAAGGCCGCGCTCTTGCCACCGAGCAACTGGACCTCGACGTCATAGATGAAGAACTCCTCGCCGTCGTCCTGGCGGATGCGAGCGAACTCGTTGCCACGCCCGTCGTAGCGTGGGCGGTAGTTGATGTTCTGGTCGGACGTGGCCCGCGAGCGCCAGACCAGCCGGCCCTCGCGGTCGAAGATGTAGCCCAGGAGGCCGGTATAGGGCAGGTTGTAGCGTTCGTCCGGCAACAGCGTCGGCATGTGCAAGCGACCATGCTCGATGCGCGCCGCCGAGATCAGGGTGGTCACGTCCGAGGCCAGGCGTTGCTCGATCGACTCTTGCAGGGCCAGGCTGAAGGCCTTCTGCAAGGCCGGCAACAGCGCCAGCATGAACAGCAGGGCCAGCAGCGCGGCGGCCAGCATCAGCCGCAGGCGCAGGGAACGGATCATCGGCAGCGCTCGGTGAACAGGTAGCCCAGGCCGCGCACCGTGTCGATCGGCTTGAAGCCACGGTCGCCCTCCAGCTTGCGGCGCAGGCGGCCGACCAGCACTTCGATGACATTGGGGTCGCGCTCCTCGTCGTCCGGATAGAGCTGCTCCATCAGGCGCTCCTTGGCCACCACCTGCTGGTGATGGCGCATGAGGTACTCGAGGATGCGGTATTCGTAGGCGGTCAGCGCCAGCGGCTGGTCGTCCAGGGTCGCCTGCTTGCGGTTGAGATCCAGCACCAGCGGGCCGGCGGCGATGGTCGGCTGGGTGAAGCCGCTGGAACGGCGCAACAGGGCATTGAGGCGGGCTTCCAGCTCCTCGAACTGGAAGGGCTTGACCACGTAGTCGTCGGCACCGGCGGCCAGGCCTTCGACCTTGTCCTGCCAGTTGCCACGTGCAGTGAGGATCAGGATGGGAAAGCTCTTGCCCTGGCTGCGCAGCTGGCGGATCAGGTCCAGCCCGCTCATGCCCGGCAGGCCCAGGTCGACTACCGCCAGGTCGTGGTGGTACTGATCGGCCTGGTAAAGCGCTTCTTCGGCCTCGGCGACCGCCTGGACCACATGCCCGCTCTCGCTCAGGCGCGTGTACAGGTGATGGCGCAGCAGCGCCTCGTCCTCGACCACCAGCAATTTCATGCCACTCTCCTTAAATTACGACGCCGGCGTCGCTGCCTGAAGCCTTCCGTATCGCGGCTTCGTCATCCTGGGACGCGAAGCGGCCCCAAATGACCAAGCACCGTGGGGCCGCTACAGCATACCAGCGAGGGTCAGAACCGGTAGTTGGCCGACAGGTAGGTCTGGGCGCTGCTGGTCAGGCGCAGGGTGCCGACCTTCGGACCGCCGTGTTCCACCAGCTCGGTGCTGGCATTGCTACGCAGGTAACGATAACCCAGCTCCACCGAAGCGTTGTCGGTGACCTGCTGCAACACACCGGCCTGCAGGCCCACGGCATAGCCCATGTCGGTGTCGCGACTGTAGCCGGAAGACTCCTGGGACAGCTTGGTCACGCCCAGGCTGCCACCGCCGAACAGCTGGGTGGTGTCGCCCACCGGCAGGAACACATCGTAGCTGCCGAGCAGGTTCTCCTGGCGCAGCTTGAGGCCGCTGTGCTCGCCCGAGACGTTGTCGTAGGTCAGGTAATAGCGGCCCTGGTCGTTCACCTTGCCCAGGCGCACGCCCCAGGTGTCGTCCTTGCCGATGATGCCGTCGCTGTTCAGGTGGCCGGCGTTGCGTTGCAGCAGGCCGGACTTGCGTACCTTGTCGCTGGTCTGGCCGTAGGTCAGGCTGGCGAAGGTGTCATCGGCAGCCTGGGCGGTGAGGCTGGCGGCGCAAACGGCCATGGCGACCATCAGGGTGTTGAGTGTTTTCATGGGTTGGCTACTCCAGTTGGATGCGTTGTCTGTGTCTGGGGGCTAGAGTAGGGAAGGTGCCCTGAACCGCCGCTGAACCCTGGCTGAACCCTGGCTGAACGAATCGCACCCTGTGAAGGAGTACCGACCATGCGTTCCTTGCTTGCCCTGGCCCTGATGTGCGCCACCGCCCTCGCCCAGGCGGCGGTGCAGACCCGTGAAATCCCCTACCAGGATGCCGACGGCCAGCGCCTGGTGGGCTATTACGCCTACGACGACGCCGTCGAAGGCAAGCGCCCCGGCGTCGTCGTGGTGCATGAATGGTGGGGGCTGAACGACTATGCCAAGCGCCGTGCCCGGGACCTTGCCGCCCTTGGCTACAGCGCCCTGGCCATCGACATGTACGGCGATGGCAAGAACACCGAGCATCCCGAGAATGCCCAGGCCTTCATGGCCGCTGCGATGAAGGATCCCAAGGCCGCGACCCGGCGCTTCGATGCCGGCCTCGAGTTGCTCAAGCTGCAGCCCTATACCGACGAGGCCAAGCTGGCCGCCATCGGCTACTGCTTCGGCGGCAAGGTGGTGCTCGACGCTGCCCGCCGTGGCGTGCCGCTGGCCGGGGTGGTGAGCTTCCATGGCGCGCTGGCCACCCAGGCCCCGGCCGCGCCTGGCAGTGTCAAGGCCAGGATCCTGGTGGAGCATGGCGCGGCCGACAGCATGATCACCGAGCAGCAGGTGAAGGCGTTCAAGAAGGAGATGGACGCCGCCGGGGCGAGCTTCGAGTTCGTCAGCATCCCCGGGGCCAAGCATGGCTTCACCAACCCGGATGCCGACCGGCTAAGCCATGGGGAACATGGCGGGCCGGACATTGCCTACAACAAGGCGGCGGACGAGAGCTCCTGGGCGGACATGCAGGCGTTTTTCAAAAAACTGTTCGACTGACGAGGCATTGGGGCCGCTGCGCGGCCCATCGTCGGCTTGTCGGCGGTGGGCTGCAAGGCTCCCTGGTAGATCAAGCTCCCATGCCGCTTGATCGGCTGGCACAATAGCCTGCATGAACAAACTCCCGTCCTGCTGCACCCCCCTCCAGCACCACTGGCCCCTGCCCCGCCCGGTCCCCG